>JAOZPF010000039.1:0-10112 GCA_029932895.1 Anaerolineae bacterium
ACACAACCCGGCGGCGGACACGCGGCATCGCCAGCGAGAGCCCGAAAGCACCAATTCCCAAGCCGCCGATCAGCTTGAACAGCGCCGGAAATCCCCAGTCCCCAACGACCCACTCCCCCGCCAGAGGGGCCACGGCCATCGTCAGTGAGGAGGCTGTTCCCACCATTCCCAGCCCCTCCCCCTGCCGGGGTGAGGGGGAAAGCTCCGCCGCCATTGCCCGATAGGCGGTCGTGTAGAGCGCCATCCCTGCCCCATGCACAGCTCGCGCCGCCAACAGAGTCACCAGGTCCGGGCAGAGGCTATACAGCAACGGTGCGCCGCCGAACAAAAGTGCTCCCACTCCCAAGACAGGCCAGTCCCCCCAGCGATCGGCCAGACTACCGGCCAGAGGACGGGCCAGCACCGAGGCGAGGGCGAATACCCATATCACCAGCCCGTTGTCCGCCGCAGTGCCACCAAGATGAAGAACGTACAGAGGAAGCATCGGCATCAGCGCCTGCATGCCGAAAAAGAGGAGCAGCGTGATGAACAGGACCAGGTAAAACGAGAGGGGAAACCGAGAGCGGTGTGGAGAGTTCATCTGTTCAAGGTGGATGGCTACCGCGTGAGCGCGATCGAGGGGTCCTCCTCGTACCGCCGGAACCAGTCCAACACCTCAGCGATCACCTCGACAAGGTAATGAGCGCGTGCCGGGTCGGCATGGACAAAGTCCCGCAACAGCAAATATGTCTCCCGGCAGGCCTCCGCCTCCTGGTGCTCCGGTAGCTCCGCCTGGCGACTCCTCTCCACCACCGCCGTGGTTGATGAGCACCGGGAGCGGTCACGAACCCGCGGCGGCTTTGGAATCACCGGCGTGAGGGCGCGGGAGGGCCGTTTCACCTCAAAGCGAAAATCCATCTCGTCAGCGACCACCTGGTCAACCACCTTGCGGATCGTCATCCCCATCCCCGCCCGCCGGGCGAATCCACCCTCCAGACTGCCCACCTGCCCGTCCCACAACTGGAGCGACTCCCAGCGCATGTCCTCCCTCTCGGCGACAGGTTCCAGGGCGCAGTACCCCCGCTGGACCAGGTAGGCGATGGCGGCAAAAAGCAAGGACGCCGCAATGCGGTATGGGTTGGGAAGAGCGCCAAACAGGTCGGCCATCACCGCACGGCGCTGCCCATCGTCAAAGAAAAAGCCAGAGGGATACTGCACTATGACCCCGCTGGCGATCAGTTGGGCCCGCTCCCGGTCCAACACAATCTGGGCCAGCTCGGGGTCCAACTCGACCACCTGCCGTACCTCCTCCATCCTGTCTGCCACCAAGGGAGCGCCACAGTGCTGACACGTCGCTTGCTGGTTGTCGGTGTACTGCTTGCAGGCAGCGCAGATCACCATGATCTCTTTGCCGCACCAGGGGCAATGGGAGGCCGGCACAGCAATCGTTCGCCCGCAGTAGCGGCACCGCAGCCCATTCTCTGCCATCTCCTCTATCCTCCCTCCGACGAAGACTGCTGCTTGGGCAACATCACCACAAAACGGCTGCCCTGACCAACATCGCTCTCGGCCCACACCCGCCCGCCGTGAAGCTCGACCAACCCCTTGACAATCGAAAGCCCCAGCCCCATCCCACCGTGGCGGCGGGTCATGTGGTCCTCCACCTGCTCGAACCGTTCAAAGATACGCTCCAATGCTTCCTGAGGAATACCAACGCCGCTATCAGCCACCTCCACCTCGATCTGACCGCGTTGCTCTCTGGCCGCCACCCAGATCCGCCCACCGGATGGGGTAAAACGGACAGCGTTGGAGAGAAGGTTGTCCAGAACCACGTGGAGTTTGTCCCGGTCGGCGACGATCGCCAGCGGTTCATCCGGCAACTGCATCCCCAGCGTCAGCCCACTGGCCTCTGCCAGGGAACGATAGGCATTGCAGGCGTCGGCGATTTCATCCCGCAGATCAAACTGGGCGCAGGCAAGCTCCAACTCGCCGGTCTCCAGATACCGCAGGTTGAGCATCGTCTCGATCAGGTTCTTCAAGCGCATTGCAGCACGAAGCACGACATCGAGTTGGGCCGCAGCAGTGTCGCCCATTTGGTCCCGCAGAAGAGTGGCATAGCCAAGGATCAGGCCCAGTGGCGTGCGCAGTTCGTGGGAAGCGATAGCGATGAAATCCGATTTGAGTTGGTCCAGCTCCCCCAGCCGCTCATACGCCTCCTGGAGTGCGCTGACCAGCCTGGCGTTCTCGATAGCCACCGCCGCCTGGACACCTAACGTGGTCAGGATCTCCACGTCCTCTGCAGTGAACTCGGGCCCCTCGATCTTGTTGATCGCCTCCAATACGCCGATGCGCCGCTCCTTGATCTGCATCGGCACCGCCACCAGCGAGTGGATATCCCGCCCGATCTTTTGCCCCACCCCACCATAGTGGCGGGGGTCCTGCCGGGTATCCGACACGATGAGCGGCTCCCCCGTCGTGAGCACCTCGCCAGCGATCGAGCCGTCAACCGGCACGGGGATGTTGGCAAGCCGCATAGCCTGATCGCCTGAGGCAGCACGGAAGTGGAGCTCGCCCGTCCGCGCATCCCAGAGGAGGATAGAGGCATCCTCGCTCCCGGTCAGTTCAGCCGCCGTGACGACGATTTTTCTCAAGAGTGGCCCCAACGCCACCGTGGAGGTAAGCTCCCGGCTGACCTCCAGAATGCGCTCCAGCCGCTGGACCTGCCTCTCCGCGTCGTTCATTCCGCCCCCTCCAGGCAGTTGGCGATCGCCGCCACGGTATCGATCCCCGCCACATCCCGCCCCCACCAGCCCAGGAACTCGATATTCCCGGCCGGACCCAGCAGCGGGGAGGGCATCAAGCCCTGCAGTCCCAGGTGAAGACGCGCGGCGATCCCTGTCACCCGCTCCAGCACCCACCGGTGGACCGCAGGGTCGCGCACGACGCCGCCCCTGCCCACATCTCGGCGGGCCGCCTCGAATTGGGGCTTGATCAGCGCCACGATCTGTCCATCCTCCTGAAGCCACGCCACGGCGCGAGGGAGAATCAACTCCAACGAGATAAAAGAGACATCGATCGTCACCAAGCCAACTGGCTCCGGCAATCGCTCCAGGTAGCGGGCGTTGGTCCGTTCCATCACCACCACACGGGGATCATTGCGCAACCGCCAGGCCAATTGCCCATAGCCGACATCGATGGCATAGACGCGAACAGCGCCGCCCTGTAACAGGCAATCGGTAAAACCGCCGGTCGAAGCGCCGACGTCAGCAGCTACCACTCCATCCGGCTCCAACCCAAAGCGAGCCAGAGCCGCCGCCAGTTTCTCCCCTCCCCGACCAACAAAGCGAGGTCGCTGGGCGAGCGTGACGGTCACTGCGGGGGACACCATGCTCCCCGGCTGGTCAACGACCTGCCCGTCTACCCGCACCTCCCCCGCCCAGATCAACCTTTGCGCCTGGGGCAACTCCTGCGCCAGCCCCAGCTCGACCAAAAGCCCGTCTAGCCGCCGCTTGCCCATACGATAATAGCATACCCCAGGCCGCCCGTTTGTCAAGCATGGGAGTGTCCGATGTCCGATGTCTGGGTTGCCCTCGGCTTCAGGCTGAATATAATGAGCATGAGGAGGAGATGATGAACCCACTGGCACTCGTACCGCTCTTGATCCCTGCCCTCGGCCTTGCCTGGGGTATCTGGATTCTGTTCAGAAAAGGCGTCCTGGCGAAGAATCCCCTCCAGGCACTCGCCTACCTGGCTATCATACTTCTCGCCCTGCTCGCCATCGGGTGGCTGGTGAATGCTTATCTGCCCCAGTGGGTCGCCCAACATCTGATGACCACCCAACAATCGGAGGATGCGCCGGTCATCGAACAGATCGATCGCGACATCCTGACCCAGCCAACGGGCACATCGCGCAGCACCACGATCGTCCAGCCCATACCGGCAACGACGCCCGTCCTCGTGCCAACCGGGCAACCGTCAGCGCAACCAGCACCCAGCACAGAGGTCGAACCCGCCCAGCCGGGGGAACGGACCCACGTCGTGCAAGCGGGAGAGAACCTCTACCGCATCTCCCTACAGTACGAGGGAGTCTCGATGGCCGACATCCAAGCCCGCAACCACATCGCCGACCCCAACCAGATTCGGGTCGGCCAGGTGCTGATCATCCCCTCGCCCTGAGCCCGTCCTTCCCGCCCGTGAAACTTGAACAAACACCAGGATATGGTATGATTCTCCGTCACGCCAGATATTCATTCACACCGACAAAAGGAGATCGCTAGGTGAGGGATATTGCCGTCATCGGAGTTGGTTATGTAGGATTAGTCACCGGGGCATGCTTCGCCGACCTGGGCAACCGGGTCGTCTGCCTCGACATCAACGAGGAGAAGATCAAGGGGCTCAAGCAGGGCATTATGCCCATCTATGAACCCGGGCTGGAGGAGCTCGTGACGCGGAACGTCCGGGCGGGGCGGCTGACCTTTACCACCTCCTACACCGAGGCGCTCCGGGAAGCCGAGTTTGCCTTTATCGCCGTCGGCACACCAGAGGGCGTGGATGGGGAAGCCGATCTGCGCTACGTGCGGATGGCCGCCCAGTCCATCGCCAACGTCCTCGACCACCCCCTCATCATCGTCAACAAGTCCACCGTGCCCGTGGGCACCGGCGACTGGGTAGCCGACATCGTTCGCGCACACATGACGAACGAGGTCCCGTTCTCTGTGGTCTCTTGCCCCGAGTTCCTGCGGGAGGGATCGGCCATCAGCGACTTTATGCACCCCAGCCGGGTGGTGCTGGGCTCGGTGGATAGGAAAGCCGCGGAGCAGGTGGCCCAACTTCACCTTCCCTTACGCACAACAATCATGATCACCGACCTGCGCACCGCCGAGATGGTCAAGTATGCCTCCAACGCCTTCCTGGCGGCCCGCATCTCGTTCATCAACGAGATCGCCAACATCTGTGAGGCACTAGGGGCAGATGTGAAAGAGGTCGCTACCGGGATGGGTTACGACCCACGCATCGGCCCCGCTTTTCTCGACGCCGGGATCGGCTACGGCGGCTCCTGTTTCCCCAAAGATGTGAAAGCACTGGCCCATATGGCCTCCACCCACGGCCGCCATCCACAGTTGCTCCACGCGGTGATCGAGATCAACAACGACCAGCGCCGCCAGGTAGTGTGGAAACTGCACGAGATCCTGGGCAACCTACAGGACAAGACAGTGGGCCTGCTGGGGCTGGCGTTCAAACCCAACACCGACGACATGCGCGAGGCTCCGTCGATCACCATCGCCCGCTACCTGCTGGCGGAAGGGGCGCAGGTGCGAGCTTATGACCCTGTGGCAATGGAGAACGGGGCACGTGAACTGCCCGAAGTGCAGATGATGCCTGATCCCTATACCCTCTCTGAAGGGTGTGATGCCCTGGTGGTGGTGACCGAGTGGAACGAGTTCAAGAACCTGGACCTGACACGTATACGGGAAGCAATGCGCCAGCCTGTGCTGGTGGACGGGCGCAATATTTACGACCCAGCCATCGCGCAGGCGATGGGCTTTATCTATCGCGGTGTCGGACGAGGGTATAACGGCGAAGGACCCCACAAGAAAGCGTGAGTTATGGAAACGACCAAGACCCAACTGGACAACGGCCTGACCGTACTCCTAAGAGCTACCCACAGCGCGCCTGTCGCCAGCTTTTGGATTTGGTACCGCGTCGGCAGTGGCAAAGAGCATCTCGGTATTACCGGCATCTCCCACTGGGTGGAGCATATGCTATTCAAGGGCACCCCCCGCTGGCCCAAGGGCACCATCGACCGTGCCATCGCCCGCGAGGGAGGCATAATGAATGGCGCTACATGGTACGATTTCACCACCTACTACGCCACGCTCCCCACCGACCATATCGAGCTGGAAATAGACATCGAGGCCGATCGCATGACCGGCGCGCTGTTCGATCCAGAAGAGACCGAGGCCGAGCGCACTGTGATCATCAGTGAGCGGCAGGGAGCGGAGAACGACCCGCTCTTTCTGCTCAGCGAGGAAGTCATGGCCGCCGCATTCCGCGTCCACCCCTACGGCCATGAGACGGTGGGGCATATGTGTGACCTGGTGGGAATGTCGCGGGATGACCTCTACCGCCACTACCGCGCCTTCTACGTCCCCAACAACGGAGTGGCCGTGGCCGTGGGAGATTTCGAAATAGAAACGATGTTGGAGTTGATCCGCAGACACTTTGGCCCCCTCCCGCCAGGAGAACTCCCTCCCCTCCCCTCACCCGTCGAGCCACCCCAGCGCGGGGAGCGGCGCGTGACGCTGGAGGGCGACGGGACGACTGCCTATGTGACCACCGTCTTTCACACCCCGCCTCCAACAGAGCCCGACTTTTTCCCGCTGGTCGTCCTCGACTCGGTCCTCTCCGGGGCCAGCGGCATGTCGCTTTTCGGCGGCGGCGGGACCAACAAGACATCCCGCCTCTACCGGGCGCTGGTCGACACCGAACTGGCTGCCGACGTGTCGGGGAGCATCATCCCCACTGTCGACCCTTTTGTCTACTCCCTCACCGCTACGGTGCGGGCAGGACGCACGCCGGCCGAGGTCGAAGAACGGCTGTGGGAAGAGCTTGAACGCGCCGTCGCCGCCCCCATCACCGGCGAAGAACTGACCAAGGCGATCAAACAGGCCAAGGCCCAATTCGCCTACTCCAGCGAGTCCGTCACCGGGCAGGCGTTCTGGATCGGCTGGAGCGAGATCTTTGCCGACTATGCCTGGGCCGAGCAGTACCTGGACCGGCTAGGCGCGGTCACTCCCGAGGACGTGCAGCAGGTAGCGCAGAAATATCTCGCGCGATCGAATAGCACGGTGGGATGGTATGTTCCCCAAAAAGCCTGATCCAGCGCGGCACGGTTTTATGAGAGGAGACTGATGTCTATCCCCGGACCCAGCGACATTACACGCCACGAGTTCCCCAACGGCATCGTGGCCTTGATACGGGAGAACCACGCCAGCCCGGCGGTGGTGGTCAGCGGCAGCCTGACGGTCGGTGCCCGCGACGAGGAAGCGGAGAAAGCAGGATTGGCCGCCTTCACCGCCAATGCCCTTGCCCGAGGGACAGTTCACCGCACCTTCGACCAGGTTTACGAGGCAATGGAGTCGATCGGCGCCACCATCGGTTTCTCGGCAGGTATCCACTACACCGGCTTTGGTGCCAAGAGCTTGGCGGAGGACCTGCCACTGGTGATGGACGTGCTGGCGGATGTGTTACGCAACCCTATTTTCCCCCCCACGGAGATGGAAAAACTGCGCGGCGAGATCCTCACTGACCTGAAGGAGCGCCGCCACAACACACGCCAGATGGCTGCGCTGGCCTTCCGCGAGGCGGCCTACCCTCAAGAGCACCCTTATAGCCGCAGTCAGATCGGCTACGAGGAGACCATCAGCAACATCAGCCAGGACGACCTGGTCGCTTTTTACCGCGGCGGCTATGCACCGCTGGGAATGACCATCGGCATCGTCGGGGCGGTGGAAGCGGAACGGGCACTCGACCTGGTGGCGAGGGCGTTCGGCGACTGGAAGGGAGAGCCATATCCGCGCGACCCTCTGCCCCCCGTCGCCCGTCCGCCGCAGCCACGCCAGAAACGGGTCGTTATTCCCGGTAAAACCCAGGCCGACATCGTGCTGGGCTACCCCGGCCCGGCCCGCACCGACCCCGCCTTCCTCGACGCCGCGCTCTGCAACACCATCCTGGGAGTCTTTGGCATGATGGGCCGGCTCGGCGACACGGTCCGCGACGAGCAGGGGCTGGCCTACTACTGCTACAGCCGGGTCGAGGGCGGCCCTGGGCCCGGCCCCTGGTCAGTCTCCGCTGGCGTTAACCCCAGCAACGTCGAGCGAGCACTGGCGAGCATCCGCGCCGAGATCCGCCGTATCTGCCGGGAGCCGGTGGAAGAAGAGGAACTGGCTGATAGCCAGGCCTTTTTGGTGGGCAGCCTCCCTCTGCGGCTGGAGACAAACGAGGGCGTGACGAGGGCGATCCTGGATATGGAACGGTACAACCTTGGGCTGGACTATCTGCAGCGGTACGAGGGCTTGGTCCGGGCGATCACGCCGCAGCGTATCCAGGCGGCGGCGCAGAAATGGCTCGACGCCGACCGATACGTCCTTGCCGTGGCTGGCCCTGAGGAGGTTTGAGGGTTCCAGGTCCAAGGTTCCAGGTTCCAGGTTGCTACTCGTACAACCTGAAACCCGAAACCTGAAACCTGAAACCCGAAACCTGAAACCTGAAACCCGAAACCGAAACCATGGTTGTCGGAATAGACCTCATCGAGATATCCCGCATCGAGCGGGTGTTGGCCCGGCACGGGGAGCGTTTCCTGGAGCGGGTCTTTACCCCGGCCGAGATCAGCTACACACGCAGGAACGTGCCAGAGCTGGCAGCGCGATTCGCAGCCAAGGAGGCGGTCTCCAAAGCACTAGGGATTGGAGTACGTCTGCTCTCCCGCGACGGGGTGGGCTGGCAGGAGGTAGAGGTCTTGGGGGACCAACGAGGCCGCCCCGAGGTCCACCTGCACGGGCGCGCCGCGGAGCGCGCGGTGGCGCTGGGGTTGGAGGAGTGGGCCATCAGCCTCTCCCACTCGCGCGATTACGCCGTCGCTTTCGTCGTCGCCCAGTAAGGATAGACGGTTTGCTCGTGCTGCCGGCAAGCCCGGCGGTTTGCCTCACATTCTCACAGCACCCCCAACCCCATAGCTACTCCCGCAGCGACAAAGGCGATTGCCGCGAGCCACAGCAGCGCCCGCTCAGGGACGAGGCGGGACAGGCTCTCTCCGCCGATCACACCCAGCGCCGTCACCGTTACCAATGCCAGCGCCCCGCCAGCAAAGACCGGCCAAGTCGCCCGACTTCCACCCGCCAGGCTGAGAACAGCCAACTGGGTCTTGTCCCCCATCTCGGCGACGAACAACAACACCAGCGTCGAGGCAAAGGCCCGCCAGGGCGTGGAAGAAGCGGAACCCGAATCTGACTCCGCCTCACAAGTACAGGCGTCATCCTGTGCACCGCTCCCGCCCGCCCTGACCGCCTCGCGGACAGCCAGCAGCCCCATGCTCACAAAGGCCAGCGCTGCCACAAGCCGCAGAACGTTCAGGGGGATGAACTGACCCAGCACCTGCCCCACAGTTGCGCCGATAGCCGTGACCGCCGTCAGCGCTATGCTGGCACCCAGAAAGACGGGCCACGGCTGACGATACTTGCACGCCTGGGCTACAACGGCCAACTGAGTCTTGTCGCCTAATTCAGCCACCAGGACCAGACCAAACGCGGAGAGCAGCGCGTGCCAATCCATCACCGCTCGTTACTCCCTCAATCTCCCTCCGCCCCGCAAGCGGGGGGCTCTATCCTCCAAATAGCTCCAGCACCTGCCGGGACGGGAAGGTGATCGCCCCCAGCTCACAGGTCCGCTCGCAGGCGCTACAGCCAACCAGACACTTGAACGGCTCCACCACCTGAGCCCGCCCATCGTCGGCGGGGGCCAGGACGCCATAGGAGCAAAAGCGCAAGCACGCACCACAGCCGTCGCACAGTTCGGCGCGGATGGTTGGATACCAGGGGATCGTCTCCCGCCGGTAACCGCGCCAGGTGCCGTACCCGGTCGCCCGGTCTTTCTCCGCGTGCTGGCAAAAAGCCAGAAATTCACGCCAGAGCGCCTCGGTGTACTCGTCCTCAGCCGCTGGCGCGATATAGTTATAGCGGCGGACGCGGGCCAGTAACTCTGGCATCACTTCCTCAGAGGGCTGGGCTCCTTCTTTCAAGAGCGCCGCAAATATCTCCTCCAACCCGACCACGCCGACTACCGTCCGGCCCACCCGTATCTGGCGATAACTGCCAGAACTCGTCCTGCCCATCGTCCGCCTCCCCAACACCGACATCCCGCTCAGTCCAGCAGGAGCACCTGAACCCGCGAGCCGGCAGGCAGATGGCCAATATCTTCAGGAATGACGACCAATCCCTGTGCCTTGACCATCGAGAGCAGAATGCCCGAACCCTGGTCGCCAGTCAGCCGGGCCAGAGTCTCCCCGCCCCGTCCCTCGAGCGTGACCCGCAAAAAGTGGCGACGGTCATCCTTGCGCTCCACCTGGTCGAGCAGCG
>JAOZPF010000039.1:10122-14318 GCA_029932895.1 Anaerolineae bacterium
TCCTCCACCACCGGCCGCCCCAGGTCGGTCCGGCCCAGCATCTTGAGGATAGCCGGGCGGGCAAAAAGCTCAAAGCTGATCATCGCCGCCACCGGGTTGCCCGGCAGGCCCAACAGCGGCACTCCGTGGATGTGACCAAAAGCCAACGGGCGGCCCGGCTTCATCCTCACCCGCCAGAAGGACATCTCCCCCTCGGTCGCCAACACTCTCTTGACAATATCGAAATCGCCCACCGATACCCCGCCCGAAGTGAGGAATAGGTCGGCTCCCTGCTCCAACCCGACCCGCACCAAATTCGTCAACTCGCCCACGTCGTCGCGGGCGATGCCCAACAGCAATGGCACCCCCCCAGCGCGCACCACCTGAGCACCGTTGGAGTAGCTGTTGGCGTTGCGGATCTTGCCCGGCTGCCAGGGGGCATCGATCTCGATCACCTCGTCACCGGTCGCCAGGATAGCGACGCGCGGACGGCGGTGGACCAGCACCTCCCTGCGGCCCAGCGCGGCCAGCATACCTACCTCCTGGGGGCGAAGCACGGTCCCACGGGGCAAAACGAGCTCGCCTCTTTGCACGTCCTCCCCAGCCTGGCGGACATTCTTGCCGGCCGGTACTTGCTTGAAGATTATGACCCACTCCCCATCCCGCTCTGCATCCTCAAAACGGACCACGGCGTCGGCTCCCGGCGGGATTGGTGCGCCGGTCATGATGCGCACCGCCGTGCCGGGTGTCACTGCCGCATCGGCGACATAGCCGGCTGCCAGATCGCCGACGATACGCAAGCGGGCAGGACGCTCCGTGCTGGCGGCGGCGGTGTCGGCCGCCTGTATGGCGTAACCATCCATCGCCGTGTTGGTCAGGGGAGGAATGTCCATATCGGCATAGACATCCTCAGCCAACACCCGGTCCAGCGCTTCCAATACCACCACCCGCTCCGGCGGAAGTGGCGCGAAGGCAGCCAGCACCCGTCCCAGGGCCTGCTCCACGCTCAACGTCGGATACAGTTCTCCCATCTCACCTCCACTCAGTCCAGCCGGCGACGCAAAATAACCACCGCCACACCGAACAACAGAAGCGTGAACCCGAGGAGGACAGCCAAGTCGAAGAGTATCGTCCAGCCCGAGGTCCCTACCAGAGAGGCCTCTAGCCCTTCCACCGCATAGGTCAGCGGCAAACCTCGCGCCAGCCCGCGCAGGGCAACGGGAAGGTGGTCGAGAGGGACAAACACTCCACAGACAAAGATCATCGGAAAGCGGATCACATTTGCCAGTGTTTGGGCCTCAAAGACCTCCTGCACCGCCACAGAGACGAGAGCGCCCAGAGCCGAGAAGGCAGCGGTGGAGAAAATGAGAATCAGCAGCGCCGGGGCCAGCCGCCAAGCCGCCAGGCCAAAGCCAACGGTCACCCCGAGCAACGTCACCCCACTAATCAGCAACCCAAAGAGTACTCCACCCAGCACTTTGCCCGCCAGTACCGCCGGCAGAGTGATGGGGGCCATAATCAGCCGCTCCAACGCCCCAATGCGCCGCTCGAAGGTGATGACGATGGCCTCCATCGATGTGGCGCTAAAGAGAGCGGTCATCGCCACCAGCCCAGGGGCAAGTCTCTGCAGGTCGGTGGGCGTGCGAATGGCAAAGGCCAAGATCAGAGCTCCGGGAAAGAGGATGCCCCAACTGACGTTGGGCGGTTTCAGGTAATAGGCCCGCATATCCTTGCGGGCGATGTAATAGAGGCCACGCAGGTCGTCGCGGTTCACCACCGCCCCCCTTTCTCGGCCAACATCACCTCCACACTCAGGCCGGTCAGCTTGATGAAGGCGTCCTCCAGCGTGGGCTGGAGTGTGCTCACACCCACCACCTGTTTCCCCTCTGCCCGAGCGCGGGCCAGGGCGGCTTGCAGCACCGCCTCGATCTCGGTTCCCTGGAGGCGCAACAGCTCCTCGCCGTTCCCGTCGCTCAGGCGCACCTCCACCATGACCCCCTGACGCACTCGAGCCTTGAGCCCGTTCACCGTGTCGAGGGCCACGATGCGCCCCTGCACCAGCAGGGCCACGCGGTCGGCCAGTCGCCCCGCCTCCTCCAGGTAGTGGGTAGTCAGAAAGACCGTCACCCCCTCCTCCCTCAGTCGCCCGATGAGGGCGCGCAGCCCGTGGGCGCTGACCACATCCAGCCCCACCGTTGGCTCGTCCAAAAAGAGCAGGCGGGGGCGGTGGATCAATGCAGCAGCCACCGTCAGCGCGCGTCTCATTCCTCGCGAGAGGCGGGCAAAGGGGACATCCCTCTTGTCCTCCAGGCGGAAGCGATGCAGCAGCGCGTCGGCCCGCGCAGCACGCTCCCGCCGAGGGACACCATAGAGCTGGGCGACAAAGATCAAATTCTCCCACGCCGAAAGCTCGTCATACAGATTTGACCGCTCCGGCACCACTCCAACCTGTTTCTTGATACGGACAATATCGCGGCGCAGGTCGAGCCCCAGCACGCGGGCCTGGCCCGCCGTGGGACGGGCCAAGCCGGTCAGCATACGGATGGTCGTCGTCTTGCCAGCTCCGTTAGGCCCCAGCAGGGCAAACACCTCCCCGGAGTGGACGGAAAGGGAGAGGCGGTCCACCGCTGTCAGTGAACCATACCTCTTGGTCAGATTCGTCGTCTCGATAACCTCTCCCACCGATTTCCTCCCGTTCGAGCAGTGGTCAGCAGTTCCTAGTGATTGCTCACATCCTCGGATCAGTCCGTCTTGCCGGACGCGCCCTCAGGGGCCAGCAACTCGGTCAACGGGGAGACCATCGGTCGCCGAGCGATTTCCAGCAGCCATTCCTGCTCGTCGCGCACCAGATCGTAGAGTTCGACATCATCTTCACGGATGGTAGAGTGCTCCTCGCAGCGCTTCAGGCATGCACCCAGACTGGCGGCGTATAGCTCAAGCGGGTCGACTGCAACCAGCCGTCGCAGGTACCCCTCCTCATCCGGTCCCCACTTGGCACTGATCTCGGCCATTGATGCCTCCACCTCAGCCACCAGTCGTGTTGCCACGTCAGCCGGCTCAACAAGCCATATGATAGGTACCGGGGAGCGCAGTGAGAGGACGACCTCTCCCGACCCAAACACCGCGTTCAGCAGCCCGCCAAAGGTAAAAAAGTCCGTTCGCTTCTCTTTGCGGTCGTAAAGAGTGACCATACCCGGGCAAACCTGCCTGGGCTCTGGTAAAGGCTTGAGCAGTGGATCCAACGCCAGTGTGGTCAACCGGGCGACGCCATACTGATCTCGCAGCCAGAGACGCACCTCACTGGGATCAAAGTGTTTCTCGGTTGGCACCCGGCGCAAGGCCACCAGCAGTTGCCGATAACCGGGACTGCGGGGATGTGGTTTGTGCAGCAAGAGATACCCCCAATCCTCCATCCGTTGTAGGACGTCTTGTTCTTCCATATAACATCAACCTCCCCAAAGAATCCACACGAGCCCGGTCGGGGAACCATCACTCCCCCGTCCGGGCTTTATACCATCCTGAGGCCATTTAGCCAAGTCATCATCCCATTATCACGTCCTTGACAATGATCAGCGCTGCCACGCCCAGCAGCACCCAGCCAAAGACCTGCCTGACAGCGCGAGATTTCATTCGTCCAGCCATCAATCGCGAGCCGAGCTGGCTGCCCAGCAGAACAGCGATGACCGTAGCGAGCCACACTCCCCATTGCGGCTGAGCCGCCGTGACCAGGTGAGAGACAAAGCTGGATAGCCCCGAACAGGTGACGACAAAGGCCGAGGTAGCAGCCGCCAGCCTGGCCTCCAGTCCAGTGATGTACAAGAGCGGCACGATAAAAGAGCCACCGCCACGCCCAATCAGGCCGGCGGTTAGCCCTAGGCCGCTGCCAGCCCCAAGTCCCAGCATCACACGCCCCCGAGGTGACATCTCGCCGCGTTTCGGCTTCCAACCGGAGAGCATCAGCACCGCCGCCGAGGCTGTGAACAGAGCGAAAAAGAACAACAACGGCTTGACCGGCAGTTGCACGTTCAGCCAGACACCTAGCGGGGCAAAGGCGACCATCGCCACGGCGAAAGGAATTGCCACCCGCCAGGCGATCAGCTTCTTGCGGCCATAGGTAAGAGCTGCCGAGCTGCTGTTGACCACGTTGAGCAGCATCCCCAATGGCACCGCCTCGGTCTTGAAATCCATCCCCATCCAGAACAGGATCGGGATGTAGA
>JAOZPF010000267.1 GCA_029932895.1 Anaerolineae bacterium
TGCCGCCGCCGGCGACGCCCATATTGCCGGTGAGCATGGCCAGGTTGGCGCAGGATTTGACGTTGTCGGTGCCGGTGGTATGCTGGGTGATGCCCATCGCATAGAGAATGGCAGACGGTTTGTGGGTGGCGTATATTCGCGCCGCCGCCCGCAGGTCGGCAGCGGGGATGGAGGTGATCTCCTCCACCCGCTCCGGGGTGTACTCCATCACCACCCGTTTTAGCTCTTCGTACCCCTCGGTGCGGGCAGCGATAAACTCCTCGTCCGCCAGCCCCTCGCTGATGATGATATTCATCAGCCCGTTGAGCAAGGCGACATCGGTGCCAGGGCGGGGACGCAGATAGAGGTCAGCCAGACGCCCGATCTGCACCTCGCGCGGGTCGATGACGACGAGCTTGGCCCCGCGCTCCTGGGCCTGCATGACATGACTGGCGACCAGCGGGTGCGCCTCGGTGGTATTGGAACCGATGATGAGAAAGCTCTCGCTGTACTCGCTGAACTCGGGCACAGAGTTGGTCATCGCTCCACTGCCGAACGCGGCGGCCAGACCGGCCACCGTGGGAGCGTGTCAGAGGCGGGCGCAGTGGTCAACGTTGTTCGTACCGATCACCGCGCGGGCCACCTTTTGCAGCAAATAGTTCTCCTCGTTGGTGCACTTGGCCGAGACGAGGACACCGATGCTATCGGGACCACTCTCGTCGCGGATGGTCATCAGCCGCCGGGCCACCAGGTCCAGCGCCTCGTCCCACGTCGCCTCGCGGAAGCCATCACCCTCCCTGATGAGCGGGGTCTTGAGCCGGTCAGGATGGTTCACAAAAGCATCGGCGTTCCAGCCCTTGATACACAACTTGCCCCGGCTGATGGGATGCTCCTTATCGGGCAGCACACCGACGATCTCGCCATCGAGCACCTGGAGATAGAGGCCACAGCCAGAGCCACAGTAGACACAGGTAGTGTGAATGTTTTTGTACTCCATTTACAATCCCTCCAATTGCCGGTTATCTCCGCTCACGGCCACACTCACCAGTTGTTCAAACTCGCGGTACGCATGCGATTTTCCGCCACGAATTTCACAATCACCGCGAAACCCTCCCCTCTCATTCCCCGACTCTGGTCTTGGACCTCGACAATCATCCCTCTGACAGCGTACAAGCGTCACTATCTACTCCAACTTGATCAACAGTGGTGCTTCGTCCAGCGTCAGCGAAAGCGGTGGAGCAGCTTCTCTGTCCTCCCCCGGCACGTAGCCCAGCATTCCCCCCACGTCCCGCCGCATCAGGTCGTAGAGGACGGTGAGCGGGATGTGAGCCGGGCAGGTCAGCTCACACTGGCGGCAGGCGACACAACGACCGGCCATGTGCATGGCACGGATGAGATGGAAGGTGGGAAAGGGCGGGGCAAGCACGCCCGGCTCCACCCAGGCCGGGTCCTCCAGCGCGCAGGACTCGCAGAAGCACTCGGGGCAGATATTGCGGCAGCCATAGCACTTGATGCACTTGGAGAACTGCCGCTTCCAGAAGACGCGTCGCTCCTCCAACGACATGGCGTCGTACTCGGCGACGATGGGATTGGGCGGCGCACCATCCACCGGCGTGCCGATCAGCTCCGCCTGGGGCCACTGTTCGAGATCGGGCGCGGGGTCGGCGCAGTGACACTCCGCCGCCTCATCAGCGGTGCAGGCCACCCCCAGCAGATACAGCCGCTCGGGGTCGATCTGGTTCCGCTTGGCCATCTCGACCAGCGCGCGCGAGTCACAGCCCCTAGCAACGATGCCAAAGCGGGCCTCCGGGTACCGTTTTTGCAGCATCGAGACGGTGGTAGAGAGGGGATAGCGCGGCGAGAGCACCAATTGGGAGAGGTCGTCCCCCTGGCGAAAGAGGTACGGCGCAGCCCCCTCCTCCGTCCGCCGCAGCCCGACGACGCCGTCCAGTTCGGTCAGCTTCTCCGCCACGTGGGCGCGCAACTCGCTCAAAATGTCTTGTTCAGCCATTCACTGTGCTCCTTGCCTCTATCTCTTCCTCAATAGGCCCCAACGCCCGCACCGTCTCGACGAACTCTTTGGTCACGCGGGCGAACTTGGGCGCCTCCGCCGAAGAGACCCAGTCCAGTCGCAGCCGCTCCGGGTTGATGCCGATATAGCTCAGCAACTGGCGCACCAGGGGAATGCGCTTGGCGGTGCGGTGGTTCCCGCTGATATAGTGGCAGTCGCCGATGTGACAGCCTAGCACCAGCACCCCATCGGCTCCAGAGCGAAAGGCCCGCAGCACCATCTCCGGCGAGACCCGCCCCGAGCACATCACCCGCACTGGCAACACATTGGCCGGCGACTTCATCCGGGCCACCCCGGCGTTGTCGGCCCCGGCGTAGGAACACCAGTTGCACAGAAAGGCAACGATTCGTGGTTCAAACGTATCGGTCATGGAATGCACCTCGCATATATCGCACTACGCTACCCTGCCGCCATCGCCAACAGCCCATCGATCTGGGCCACGATCTCCTCATCTGTAAAGTGCAGAGCGGTGATGGCCCCGGATGGACAGGTGGCGGCGCAGGTGCCACAGCCGTGACACAAAGCCGGGTTGACCTCGGCCTTGCCCCGCGCGTTGCGGGCAATAGCGGCGTAGGGGCAGGCCAGGATACACTCGCCACAGCCCACGCATGATTCCTCGTCCACCACAGCGACGGTGGGCGAGATCGTGACTTCGCCTTGGTTAAAGAGCCGCACCACCTCCAACGCCGCCGCGCCAGCGTGAGCCACTGTATCGGGCACGTCCCGCGGCCCCTGGGCACAGCCAGCCAAAAAGACCCCCGCCGTGGCGGTCTCCACCGGGCGTAGTTTGGGATGCGCTTCGGCGAACCAGCCATCGGGCGTGCGGCCCAAGCCAAAGATGCTAGCGACCTTGTCGGCACCGGGCGGCGGCTCAACCGCCGTCGCCAGGATGACAAGGTCAACATCTGCCGAGACTAACCGCCCCAGGTTGGTGTCCTCCCCCTTGACCCGCAGTTTGCCATCCGGCAGCACCTCAACCTCGGCTCCCCGGCCGCGCACGAACAGCACTCCTTCCTTCTGCACCCGTTCGTAGAACTCTTCATACGCCTTGCCAAAGGCGCGCATGTCCATATAGAACTCGAACACTCGCGCCCCAGTCCTATCCCGCACCAGATGGGCATGTTTGAGCGAGTACATGCAGCAAAAGCGGGAACAGTACTCGTGAGCGTTGTGGTCGCGGCTGCCGACGCAGTGGATGATGGCGACGTTCTCTGGCCTTTTGCCCTCTGCGGTCATGATCTCGCCCTTGGTTGGACCGCCAGCGCTGCTCAGCCGCTCGAACTGCAGGCCGGTGATGATGTTGGGCGAGAGGCCGTAGGAGTACTGCGGCAGTTGCGTGGGGTCCCACATCCCAAACCCGGTGGCGACGATGATCGCCCCTACCTCCACCTCCAACAGTTGGTCCTCCTGCCCATAGTCGATGGCCTTGGTAGGGCAGACCTTTTCACACAGTTTGCACCTGCCCTTGGTAAAGAACAGACAGTGTTCGCGGTCGATGACCGGGATATTGGGAATGGCCTGGGAGAAGGGGGTATAGATTGCTTTCCGCTTGCCCATCCCGGCCTCGAAACTCGTGTCGATCACTTTGGTGGGGCATTTTTCCTGGCACAGCCCACAGCCGGTGCAGACATCCTCCTTCACCGACCGCGCCCGCTTGCGGATGCGCGCGGTAAAGTTGCCCACATAGCCCGAAACCTCTTCCACCTCACTGTAGGTGAGGAGCGTGATGTTGGGATGCCGACCGGCATCCATCATTTTAGGGCCGAGGATTCAGGTAC
>JAOZPF010000040.1 GCA_029932895.1 Anaerolineae bacterium
ACGCATACGAAACGCGATCGCTCACCTCGTCGCCGGCTCCCCCAGGGTTGGTGGTATGGTGCGGACCCGTAGGATGCCCCCACCAGTTGTTGTCCGCAGTGATCATCGCCGTCTCTGTGTTCTCGATGCCGTACGTCGTGTTGCCGTAGATGCTGTTATTGTTGATGACCGGCGCGTCCGAGCTGTCCCACTCAATACCAACATCGTTTTCAGCAACAGTGCATCTCTGGATGTCCAACGCCCCCTCATACACCGACACGCCAGCCCCATCATTGCTCCGCACTTCCGTTTCCCTCACGGTGGCTGATCCCCATCGGGCACGTATCCCACCCCACCCGTTGTCGACGATGGCACAGTCCTCAATGTTCATAGTCGTGTTTGATGCTTCAATGCCGTAGCCGTTGTTGCTGCCAATGAGGGTGTTTGTGACCGTCACCACACCTCCCTCAGGTCTCAACCCCGTTTGGTCACTTTCCCCGATGGAGCTATTGCTCAAGCTTAGCCTCGAGCCTGCAGAGGCAGTCTCTATGTTCGCCTCGTTTGTACAACCGCCGTAGTACACAACGACATGATCCAGTACGCCCCGTCCGTCGTCGAATATAATGCTGCACCAATCTCCTCGATTAGGCAGGGTGGCCCCCGCGTCGCCGTTGGCATCTCCACCGACGCTGTCATCAGCAAGGGATGTAAAAACGATCGGTTGCTCCTCAGTGCCATCGGCGACCAGTTCGCCCTGAATTTTGAGTATCCCTCCATCGGAGAATTTGACGACGACGCCCGGTTCGATGGTCAGGGATGCGTCAGGACGGTAAAGAGTGAGAAAATCGACGACATATGCTGTACCGAGAGGATACGTGACCGGCCAGGAACTGTCCAGATCAAGTCTGCCTCGCAGCACCGGCGGGCCATCGAACCCGTTTCCGGCTATGGTGTTGTTGGTGAAGACAGGCATCCCCGCACCATAGTCGTAGTCGATCATGAGTGCTTCTTCAGTATTGCTCAAGATGGAATTGCCGCTGACCGTCGCAGTGAGCCAGCCGTCGGCTGGCCGGAAGGTGATGCCCCTTGAGCCATTTTGAGCGATCAAGTTATTCGTGATGGTGACCAGATTGCCAACTACCAAGCCGCTCTCCAGATTTCCGGTGATGACGTTCTGCTCAATATCGAGTGTCAGGTATTCCCCTGATACGTTGATCCCATCCCGTTGGTTCCCGGTGATCGTGTTGCTGTAAACATCATATGCAGTGGCACAGGACACGCCATAATCCCAGATTCCAAACCACCCATTGTTCGTCAGTCTGCTATTCGTTACAGATATTTCGGAATCACAACCATAGATACCAGCCCGGCCATTGTTGCTGATTGTCGTGTTGGTGACAACCAGCGTGGTCTCGTTCCAAGTCGTTATGCCGTTTGTCTCGCTTTCTGTGATGGTGCTATTGCTTACTACGAGTTCGGACCCGGCCCAGTTGAGGCTGAGAGAACTGTCGCTGGAGTAGCTGCCATAACCTCCGTAGCGGACCACTGCGTAGTCGAAAACGGCCTGTCCTTGATGGGTGATATCGATCGTCACCCAGTCACCTCTGGCCGGCGTCGTTGCACCACCATCGCCGTTTGTATCTCCGCCAACGTCATCCCTCAGCGATGTGAAGATGACCTCGTTGCCGGCCTGTCCTTGGACCAGCAATCGTCCCCTGATCTCGAGCGTCGTTCCCAGATCGAATTTGACCACTGCCCCAGCTTCGATGGTGAGAGTCACTCCCTCGGAGACCAGCAAGTCGTCGTCAATGACATAGGGTCCGGCCGCTGCCGTCCATATGGTATCGCTCGTGATTGTCCCGCTGATGTAAACCGTCTGTCGCGGAATGTGGATGCAGGCTGAAGGTCGTCTTGGCTGAGCGTCGAATGCGGACTGGTGGGGGGCGGGCAAGTGCTCTGTAGCGATCCTTATGTTTTGGGGTTGCAGAGTTGTGGAGTAGGATAGTGTCGTGGCCCCAGCGTGTGCAGTGGGTGCCTGTTCTGGCGCAGACTGAGCCGCCATCGCAGGCACTAGGAAGAATATGATCGATAAACTGATAAATAGATTGAGCGCACACCGGAGCTTGAGTATCCTATCCCCGAGAGATACGACGTTTGAAGCTCTCTTTAAGAAACTCCTTTCAAAGTCGGATTTTTTCCACATTTGGCGTCCTCCTTTTCAATCTCATCTAGTATGTCGCATCTATGTCAGCGATGGACAGACCAGGCAACCCTTGCTCCCATCTTATCCCACTGTCAATCCTCAGCCCCCCACCCTCTCAAGTGTGTCGACTTTGTTGGCGAGGAGGAGTTCGGCTCTCATTGGAGCGCGTGGGCCAACCGTTGTCATAGTACCCGGGGGAAAGCAGAGCAAGTATCGTGGAGAACGCAGCAGGCACAAATCGATGTGATACTTATCGTATCTCTCTGACCCCCATCACCGGGTCCACGTAACTGGGAGAGATAGAAGAATTATAGAGCAATAAAGGCTGTAGGTCAAAGGCCCCGTACTGGCCGGAGTCTCCCCATTCTCGTGCTACCGTGATGATAGTATAGAGAATTGCAGTAAATGGCTTGTAAAGCATAATCGCCTGGAGGGCAATCCTTGACAAACCGGACGTTTACGGTAGAATAACGTTGCGCACCAAGCGCGCTGGCCGAAGTGGCGGAATAGGTAGACGCGCTGCGTTCAGGGCGCAGTGACCTTTACGGTCGTGTGGGTTCGACTCCCACCTTCGGCATCATCGCCCTAAAGCACAAGTGGCCATTGCGGCCACTTGTCGTCTTTGGAAGCCCAAGCGACCACTATACGTCCAGGTTGCGTACCTCTTTGGCGTGGGTCTGGATAAAACGGCGGCGGGGGGGGACGGTGTCGCCCATCAGCATCGTGAAAGTCTGGTCGGCCACCGCTGCGTCCTCGACGGTCACTTGCAGGAGCGTCCGCCGCTCCGGGTCCATCGTCGTCTCCCACAACTGGGTGGGGTTCATCTCCCCCAGCCCCTTGTACCGCTGCACATCGACCTTTTTGTCGGCCAACTCCTCCAGCATCCGCTCTTTTTCCGCTTCGGTGTAGGCATAGCGGACCTTTTTCCCCACGGCGACGCGGTAGAGCGGGGGCTGGGCAATGAACAGGTGACCACTCTCGACCAGGGGTTGCATGTGGCGGTAGAAGAACGTCAATAGCAAAGTGCGGATGTGGGCACCATCCACATCGGCGTCCATCAGCAAAATGACCCGCCCGTAGCGAATGTTGCTCATGTCAAACTGGTCGCCAATCCCGGTGCCCAGGGCCGAGATGAGGGCCTGGACCTCTTTGTTGCTCAACACCTTGTTGATTCCGGCCCGCTCCGTGTTGAGGATCTTGCCCCGCAGGGGAAGGATCGCCTGAAAGTGTCGGTCCCGCCCTTGCTTGGCGCTCCCCCCAGCGCTGTCACCCTCGACGATGAATAACTCGGTCCGCACCGAGTCCCGCTCCGAACAATCGGCCAGCTTCCCCGGCAGGGTCAGGCTCTCCAGTACACTCTTGCGGATGACCAGGTCCCTCGCCTGGCGCGCGGCCGCGCGCGCCCGAGAGGAAGTGAGGCACTTTGCCACAATCTTGCGCGCGGAGGAGGAGTTGCGCTCCAGAAACTCGGCCAGAGCCTCCGAAACCACCGACTCGACCATTCCCTTGACCTCGGCGTTCATCAGCTTGACCTTGGTCTGCGACTCAAATTGGGGATCGGGGTGCTTGATGCTGACAATGGCGGTCAGTCCCTCCCGCACATCGTCGCCGGAAAAGTTGGGGCTCTTTTCCTTCAGTAGCCCGGCTTTGCGGGCATAATCGTTGATGGTGCGGGTGAGGGCAGCGCGAAGCCCCGTCAGGTGCGTGCCGCCGTCCATCGTGTGGATGGTATTGGCAAAGGGATAGACCGACTCGCTGTAAGAATCGGTGTACTGAATCGCCACCTCGATCTCTACTCCATCGATCTCCCGCTCGACATAGAGCGGCGAGTGAAGCGGGGTCCGGTTCCGGTTCAGGTAGCGCACAAAGGAGAGGATACCCCCCTCAAAGTAAAAGGTCATCAGACGGGGAAAATCGCTGGGCCGCTCGTCGACCAGGCGAATGGTGACACCACGGGCAACAAAGGCCATCTCCCGCATCCGCTGGGCCAGGGTCTCAAAGCGATACGTCACGCCCTTGAAAATAGTCGGGTCGTAACGGAATGTGATGGTCGTGCCGGACCGCTTGGTCTTGGCAACAGCCTCCACCGGACCCTGCGGCCGGCCGCGCTCGTACCGCTGCCGGTACCGCTTTCCGTCACGAGGATTGTCGACCACGGCCTCCATCCACGCGGAGAGGGCATTGACGGCTGAGACACCCACACCATGCAGGCCGCCAGAAACCTTGTAGCCACCGCCGCCGAACTTGGCCCCGGCGTGCAGGGTGGTCATCACCAACTCCAAGGTGGAGATGTTCTTCTGCGGGTGAATGGCGGTGGGAATGCCCCGCCCGTTATCACGGACGGTTACGCTCTCGTCCTGGTGAATGATCAGTTCGATCTCGTCGCAAGCACCAGCCAGGGCCTCGTCAATGGCATTGTCCACCACTTCGTAGACGAGGTGGTGGAGGCCCCGGATGTCGGTGCCGCCGACGTACATACCGGGCCGCCTCCGCACGGCCTCCAGCCCCTCCAGCACCTGGACATCGGAGGCATCATAGCCGATCACTCTCTCTGTCTTTTTCGCCATCCATTTGCTCCGTCGGGGATAATTCTACCACATGTTGGAGCAGGGGCAAAGGGAAAAGAAACAAGGATGATTTGACAACCCTACCGACGCGTGTTATACTCTCTATACAACTGAATACGGCCTCGGCAGGGGTGCCCCAAAGCCCGGATGCGAGGGGCACAAAGGGGGAAGCCGGTCCAAGTCCGGCGCTGTCCCGCAACTGTAGGAGCGCAACCGCGTTCAAGCCAGGATACCCGCCTCTGTCGGCGCCCACGAAACCTTCGCGGAAAGGGGGTGGCGCATAAAAGGTGCAAAGAACGTCCAGGCCCTTCCCCAAGATACGTGAGGGGGAGGGCTTTTTCGATGGATGGTGGATAGTAACTTTTACAAGGAGGTTTCCGATGTCTCGTATCGTGATGGCAAGCGGGCTGGTGCTCGCTCTTGTACTGGTCGCCGCGGCTCCGGCCCTGGCTGGCGACCCGGTGACAATGGGACTCGACTATCTAGCCACGCAGCAGCAACCTGATGGTGGCTTTACCAATGGCTTTAGCGCGGGGTCCGACCTGGGGATGACCTGCGACGTTGTGCTGGCTATCGCCGCTGCCGGACAGGACCCCAGCGCGTACCGCTCGGCGGACGACCGTTCCCCGCTCGACTATCTGGCCGCGCAAACGGCGGCGGGGGCGGTGGATACAGTGGGACTGCGGGCCAAGCTCTCCCTGGCTCTGTTGGCTTCTGGCCTCGACCCGGCGGATTTCGCCGGCCGCGATCTGTTGGGGGAGCTGGAAGCGGCCTACGACGAGGAGACGGGCAGCTATGGCTCCTCTATCGTCGACCAGGCGCTGGCTATGTTGGCGCTATTTGACGCCGGGCGGAGCGTGCCCGATGGGGCAGCCGACTACTTGCTGGCAAATCAGACCACGGACGGGGCCTGGGCGCTGTTCGGTGGGACGACGGCCGGCACTGGCGACACCAACACTACCGCCCTGGCGATCCAGGCGATGCTGGTCACCGGGCACCGGGACGACATCGGGACGGCGTTTGCCTACCTGCAACGAGTGCAGAACAGCGACGGCGGCTTTCCCTACCAGAACCCCTCCGCCTACGGCACCGACACTGACGCCGACTCCACGGCCTATGTGCTCCAGGCCCTCCTGGCAGCCGGCGAGCCGATGGTGAACTGGACGCCGGCCGGGGCCGACCCAGTGGGGGCATTGCTGGGTCTGCACGACCCCGAGAGCGGCGGCTTCTTCTGGCAGGCAGCCTACCCCTACCCCAACGTCCTCGCCACCGCGCAGGCGATCCCGGCCCTGGAGGGGTACACCTTTGTCAGCCTGCCCCGCGTGGGTGCGGCGAACCCGCCCCAGGTGGGCACGACTGTGATCCTCCTGCCCGAGACCGGCGGCCTGGCTGTCCTGCCGGTGGCAGCGGGCTTGCTGGGCACGGCGCTATTGGGCGCGGGAGCGCTTCTCCGCCGCCGCTCCCGCTAGCATGTCGCCATGCTTTCCCCTCGCCGCAGAGGGGCACGGTCACGCCCCCCTGCGGCGAGCACCGAGAATGATGAGGATGAACTCTCGCCCAACATCGACACGGTGGAGCCTGGTCGGGCTGCTCCTGCTGACCGCGCTCCTGGTCCCCGTTCCGGCGACAGCACAAGAGCCAACCTATCACCGCGCCGGCCTGGTGGTGGTCCACGGGGACGGGCAAGTGGTCACTCGCTGTGTCACTTTTGTCGGCGCAGAGATCACCGGGATCGACCTCCTAGCCCGCTCCGGCCTGGCGGCGACTTTTTCCCCCTTTGGCGGGTTGGGGTACGGGGTCTGCGCTATCGACGGGGAGGGGTGCGCGGCACAGGATTGCTTCTGCCAGTGCCAGGGATCACCATGTGCCTACTGGACCTACTCCCACCGCCAGCCTGACGGCGCATGGGCCATCTCCGGACTGGGTGCCAGCGCGTGGATGCTGCGAGATGGGGATGTGGATGGTTGGGTGTGGGGGGATGGTTCGACCACGCCGCCAACCCTCGCGTTTGCAGCCATCTGCCCGGCCTCTGCCACCCCCGCTTCGGCATCGGGAGCATCCAGCCCGATACCAGGTGCCACCCCCACACCGGTCGCCACTACCCCAGCACCCATTGCCTCTCCCACGTCAGCCGTCCCCACCGCGCCACCCATCACCTCCCCCACACTGTCCCCCTCCACCCCGTCCCCGACCGTCACTCCTACCGCGACCGCATCCGCCCCAACACTAGCCGCCACCACCATCCCCGAAATCCCCGCTGTGGCCTCGGCCAACCCGCCGACCAATTATTTTCTCTTTGCCGGCCTGGCCCTATCCCTCCTCGGCACACTCGTGCTGATGACCCTGCACCGAAAATGAGTATGCGCCGGATAGCGAGCTGGGCGATCTATGCCCTCAGCACAGCCATCGGCCTCCTGGCCTTTGCTTATCCCTTCTTTACAGAGACGAGGGTTGCCGCCCCCCCCGGTGCGGCCCACGGCGAGGATGCGCTATTGGTCACCGCGACGCTGGTGGGACTGGGGCTGGTCGCTCTGCTGGTGGAATTACAGGGGCAAGCCATTGGGGCCAAGACGGTCGCCATGCTGGGCGTGCTGGTGGCCGCCGCCAGCGCGCTGCGCTTTATCGAGGTCGCTATCCCCGTTCCTGGCGGCTTTTCCCCCATCTTTGTGCCCATCATCCTGGCTGGCTATGTCTTTGGCGGCCGCTTTGGCTTTCTGATGGGCGCGTTTACCATGCTCGTCTCGGCGCTGGTCACCGGCGGCGTGGGGCCGTGGCTGCCCTACCAGATGTTTGCCGCGGGCTGGGTCGGGCTTGGCGCTGGCTGGCTGGGATGGCTCCTGGGGCATAGGACTGGCACCGGCAGCTTGTGGCTTCTAGCAACGTTCGGCTTCGCGTGGGGGTTGCTCTACGGCGCGATCATGAATATCTACTTTTGGCCCTTTGCGGTGGGACCGGCAGGACAGGTATGGAGCCCAGGGATCGACTTGAGAGAGACGCTGGCCCGCTACGGAACCTTTTACGCGGTGACCTCTCTGGGGTGGGACCTGGCGCGGGCAGTGGGCAACGGGACGTTGATCCTGCTCCTTGGTGCGCCAGTGGTGCGCGCGCTCCTCCGCTTCCAGCGCCGCTTTGTCTTTGAGGTGCAAAGGGCCGATGGTTGACGCCCGTGTGTGGCTGCTGTGGGCACTGACGAACCTGGTGGTCGCCTCCTCCACCCACAACCCCCTCTACGCGCTCCTCCTGCTGCTCGTCGTGCTCGTGGTGGGCGCGGCGCGCGCGCCGCGCGGTCACCGGCTGCCCCTGCGCTTTGCCGTGGTCGCCGTCCCTCTGACCGCACTGTTCAACGGCCTGACCGCCCACCTGGGCGACACTGTGCTCTTTCGCCTGCCCGCTCACCTGCCGCTACTGGGCGGTCCGGTGACGCTGGAGGCGCTGGTCTTTGGCGCGACCAACGGCCTCCTGCTGACGGTCATTCTGGGCAGCTTTGTCATCTTGAACCAGGCAACGCCGGTGCGCGAGCTGGTGCGACTGGTGCCTCGCTCCTTCCACGAGGCAGGGGTAGTGCTCTCTATCGCCCTCACCTTTGTCCCACAGACAACGCGCAGCCTGGCTCGCATCCGCGAGGCTCAGGCGGTGCGCGGTCACCGGGTGCGCGGCCTGCGCGACGAGCTGCCCATCATGGTGGTACTGCTGGTGAGCGGGTTGGAACGCTCGATGGGGTTGGCCGAAGCGATGGTCGCCCGCGGGTACGGCGCGGTCTCGGACCAGGAACAACCACTTCGCGTGCGGTCGCTCCTGGCGCTGGGGCTGCTGGCGGTGCTGGGCGGCTGGCTGGCGTGGCTGTTCCTACCCACCGGCAAACCGGTCGGATTGGTGGTTCTCGGCACGGGAGGTGTGCTGGTCGGCGGCGCGCTGTGGCTGGCAGGGCGGGCCGCGCCGCGCACCGTCTACCGCCCACGTCGCTGGTCCATCCGCGACACCCTGGTTCTGCTGGGATGTGGGCTGACACTAGCCGTGACCCTCCTGCCCCTGCCGGGCCGGGCGACTCTGGCCTATGTCCCCTACCCCGGCCTGACCCCGCCTCCATTCGATCCGCTCGTCGGCCTGGGGCTGCTGGGGTTGCTCGCGCCAGCGATAGGCAGCAAGGAGGCCGATGGATGATCCACCTGGAGCGGTTCTCCTACACTTACCCTGGCGCTACGCACCCCGCGCTGGACGGCGTGACGCTGGACATCGAGCCGGGTGAGTTCGCCCTCGTCACCGGTCCCTCCGGAGCGGGCAAGTCGACGCTGTTGCGCTGCCTCAACGGGCTGGTGCCCCATTTTACCGGCGGCACGTTGGGCGGAACGGTCACCGTCGCTGGCCACGACCCGGTTACCGAGGGACCGCAGACCCTCAGCCGCACCGTCGGTTTTGTGTTTCAGGATGCGGAGGCCCAGTTCGTCGTGGACCGGGTGGAGGACGAGGTAGCGCTGGCGCTAGAGTACCGCGCTGTCCCCCTGGTCGAGATGCGTCGCCGCGTGGGCCAGGTGCTGGAGCTGCTGGGACTGACCCCGCTGCGCGACCGACCGCTGGAGACGCTCTCCGGCGGCGAGAAGCAGCGCGTCGCCATCGCCGCGGCTCTCGCCCTGCGCCCTCGCATCCTTGTGCTGGACGAGCCAACCTCGCAGCTTGACCCCCGCTCGGCGGAGGAGGTGCTGAGCGCGCTGCTACGCCTCAACCGCGACCTGGGGCTGACCGTCGTGCTGGCCGAGCACCGCCTGGAGCGCGTTCTCCCCTACGCCGACCGGCTGGTCTGTTTGCCCGCTCCCGGCGCGCTCCCGCTGAGCGGCCCGCCGCGCGTGGTCCTGGAGCAAGCGGACCTGGCCTCGCCGCTGGTCGCGTTGGGCAAGGCGCTGGGGTGGGACCCGCTGCCGCTGACGGTGAAGGAAGGGCGCTCCCTGGCTGAGGAGGCCGTCGCCAGGGCCGGGCCCCAGGTCGCCGACGCGCCTCCGGCAGCAAAAGCCAGGCGCTCCGAGGTCATCCTGCGGGTGAGGAGGGTCTCGTTTGCCTACGGCGACCTGCTGGCGTTGCGTGAAGCGAACCTGACCGTGAGGAAGGGGGAGCTAGTGGCCCTGGTGGGGGCAAACGGCTCTGGCAAGACGACTCTGCTCAAGTGCGTGGTGGGGTTGCTGCGGCCCCGGCAGGGCGAGATCGAGTTAGCGGGCGAATCGGTCGTCGACCGGGAGACGGCAGAGATCTGCCGCAGCGTCGGTTACCTGCCGCAGCAGCCAGACGACCTCCTCTTTGCCGAGACGGTGCTGGAGGAGCTGGCGGTCACGCTGCGTAACCACGGACTATCGGTCCCTCCCATCGCGCCCCGGAAGTTGCTGGAGCGGCTGGGCCTGAGGGACTTGGAAGCGGCCTATCCCCGCGACCTGAGCGTGGGGCAGCGACAGCGGGTGGCGCTGGGAGCGGTCACCGTCACCGCGCCCCGCCTGCTCCTGCTCGACGAACCGACGCGGGGGATGGACTATGGGGCCAAGCAGGCGCTGGTGCGCCTGCTGCGAGAATGGCAGGCCGAGGGCGCGGGGGTTCTGCTGGCGACCCACGACGTCGAGTTGGTGGCGCGGGCTGCCGACCGAGTAGTGGTGCTGGAGCGGGGCCGGGTGGTCGCCGCCGGACAGCCGGCTGAGGTGTTGTCCACCGCGCCGGTCTTTGCGCCGCAGATGGCACGTCTCTTTCCCGGCACGGGATGGCTGACGGTGGAGCAAGTGCTGGCGGGGCTGGGCAAAACGGCGGGCCGAGCTATGTCGTCCCGCCGATGACCATCACCTCCCACGCTGGCTGGGTTGGGGGTCAGCCCTCTCCTCCAATCACCCGGCGACTGAACTGCGGCGGCGGGAACGCAGGGTACATAGACTTTAGCCGTCCCCACTTGTCCGCCTCCACCCGCCAGGTGTGGGAGTTGTCAGACTTCCGAGGCCCCAGATGCTCCAGGATGAGAAGATTGACATCACCGCTACTCTCGTCCCGGCTCAGGCGGACCACTTCTAACGCTGACTTCTTGCCTTGTCCGCTGCTCTTTTTACTCAGGGTCGTAGCGACAGCACTGAGGATCACGTCGAGCAATCGGTCGGTGTTCATAAAAATAGGCTGCGGCACGACCTGATCCAGCCTTCTCAGATCGTACTCCAGCACAAAGAGGGTGATCCCAGCAGCGAAGCCAGCCGAGGCTAGGCTATAAGCTGCGGCAAAGAGCATCATCAAGCTCAGATTCGCTATGGGGTTGCTAACTTGGGGGATGGCGAGCATATAGATGATGAAAACCACCATCGCGGCTCCCAACCCAAGGAGAAAAAACCCGGCAATCCAGTACACGCTGGATACCCCGCGTACTGTTTGAACCTCGGCCGCCCACCGACGTTCGCGCAAGGTGTAACGGATGGCGAACAGGGTCATGAACACCGCGAGTGAGAACAGGATGGCGAGAATGCTGGCAAAGTGGTTGTAGGCCGGCATGGGGTTTTTCCCCCACCACAAGGGGGCCAGCAAAGCAACTACAAACGCCGGCCCAAGCCCCAGGAACCCCCCTTGAGCGAGGAACTTGGTCAGGGTAATCCGCTCCCGTTCCCAGACGGCGACATCGCTTCCGCAGCGGGGACAGAGCCGCCTCCCTTGCACGTCTCGCCCACAGTTACGGCAGCGTTGCAGATTGTCCCCGAGAGCGGTGTTGCAGAAAGGACAGAGACACTTGGAAGATATGTACTCTCCCCGGCATGTCATACAGACGGACATATGCCTCCATCCTCTGCGGCGGCACCAACAAGACGCCTGCCAACCCCTAGAAAAGGAATATTAAGGACAACTGTCCCAGAATAGCATAATTTTGAGCTGGGCGCAAGTCCAGCGAAGCCCGCCTTCAGGTGGCAGACTGGCTGAAGCTTCCGTTCCGGCTAAAGCCTCCACTCCCGGTTGAAACTTCCGTTCCAGACCGGCTAAAGCCTCGATTCCAGATCGGCTGAAGCCTCCGCTCTGGCCGAACTCTCCATCCCCCCGCTTGCGGGGGAGATGGACCGTAGGGGCAGGGAGGCAGACCGGCCAAGGCCTCTATTCCAGCAGGTCAGTGCGGGCAAAGAGGCCGGCGGTCCCTCCCGTATGCCAGAAGAGCACCCGCTCGTGTGGCGCAAAGATTTTTCTGCCGATCAGGTCGATGAGGCCACCAAAGGCCCGGCCTGTGTAGACGGGATCGAGCAGCAGCCCCTCGGTGCGAGCCAGGAGCTGGATAGCCTCCCGCTCCAGGTCCCCCACCACGCCGTACCCACCGCCCAGGTAACCATCCTCCACAGCGAAATCCTCCGCCAGGAAACGCATCCCCAGCCCCAGGTAGCTGGCCGTCGCCGTCGCCAGGCCGGATAAAGTGTTCTGCAACGGGCCAGCGTGCAGGTCCACGCTGATACCCAGAATATGACCGGTGTAACCTCGCGCCCGCGCTCCCACCGCCAATCCTGCCTGGGTGCCGCCGCTGGAAGAGGGCAGCACGATGTGGTCAAAGTGAATGCCCATCTGCGCAGCCTGAACCAACAGTTCCTCCATCGCCGCCACATAGCCTGTGGCACCGACCGGGTTGCTGCCCCCGTAGGGGACCACGTAGGAGCGCCGTCCCTTGCCCCTCATCTCCTCTGCCACCTCTTCCAGCCGTTCTGTCAGCACTGCCTCTCCCGTCCAGACCACATCCGCCCCCAGCAGCCGGTCCAAGAGGAGGTTGCCCAGCGATCGCGGCGGCTCCTCACCGCGCAGCACCAGCGTGCAGGCCAAGCCGAACCGGGCGGCAGCAGCCGCTGTCTGCCGGGCGTGGTTCGACTGAGCCGCGCCGCAGGTGATGAGGGTATCGGCCCCCTGAGCCAGGGCCTGGGCCACCAGGAACTCGAGCTTGCGTGTCTTGTTCCCCCCCGTTGCCAGACCGGTCTGGTCATCCCGCTTGACCCATAGTTGCGGCCCGCCCAGTCGGGCCGTCAGGCGGGGCAACGGCTCCAACGGAGTGGGCAGATGAGCAATAGAAACCCGTGGTTGTCTCTCGGTCAACATCACTTACCTCCCAGGTATAGGTTTGATTATCACAACGCGCCGCCCCTCCCCGCTCCGGCGGTCCATCCTTCCACAAGCGGGAGGGAGCGCGCCATTCCCACTAGCGCACGGTGAGCACTGTCGGCAGCAGGACAGAGGTCCCGCCGCTAGCCGTGGTCACGCGCTCCAGAGAGGCGGGCTCGTACAACCCCACCTCGACGCGGGCCGGACCGCTGTAAGGCTCGCGAAAGATCATCACGTGGCGGTCGATGACGATCTCGCCAGGGAGCCAGCCACGTGTGGGGCGCGCGCCTCCGGCTGGCGGGCCGTCGTGCTGGCCCACCAGGTGTCCATCTCCAGCCAGGATGTGGGTAAAGACGGTGTAATTGGCCTCGCCCGCCCCCGGCAGCGCGCGCCAATAAAGGGTGACCGTCACCGGCTCTCCCCACGCGACCTCTGTCCCCTCCATGTCATACCCCACCAACTCCGCCACATCCCCCAGACACACGCCAAGCTCGTGGGCCAACGGCGGCGGCGCAAAGAGATGCTCACCAGCGGCAATTGTCACTTGCCCCAGTTCGACGCGCTCCCCCTCCGCTTGCAGGACCACGGTCGCTGGACCGTCAGTGGCCGTTGGTGGAACCACCAAGCTGCGGTGCGCCACGACGGTTCGACCAGCACCCCAGCGGTCGGTGGGGTAGCGGCCGCCGATGGGGCCGGTCTGGGAAGCGATGGTCGTGCCGCTCTGTTCCAGAATGAGTGAGGCATCAAGTCGCCTCTCTATCGTCGCCGTCGAGCGCCAGCGCAGGGTGACGAGAAGAGGCTGGCCCGGAGCCAACGCCCCCCGGCTGAGCGACGCGCCCGTCAGGACCAGACCACCAGCCCACTCGACCCCCGCCTCCCCCGACGGAACTTGGTCAGCTACCCGGTAGGAATCGGTCGTCAGGCCCAGCGGAGGGGCAAGGGAGACGGCCTCCAGGTCGGCGGACTGCCCCCGAGGATTACCCGCCTCGTCCAACAGGTCGAGGGAACGCACGCCCTCCCCTGCCAGCGCATAGACCCCCACGGAGATGGTGTAGGTGAGGTCCGGAGTGCCCGGCGGCAAGGGGAGGAGATGATAGGTAGTGACCTCATCCCCCACGGTCCAGCGATCGGTGGGGAGCATGTCCCCGTTCAGCAGCCAGTCGTCGGCAGCAGCCCATTCCCAGCCGTCGGCATCGCGCAGCCGCAACCCCGCTCGCAGCCGCTCGCCGGCCGGCTCCACCAGTCGCCAGCGGAGCGCCACGGCGACAGCCGAGTCGGCCGGCGCGCCCTGCTCCGCCCAGACCCCGGCCAGTCGCAGGGGGCCGAAGCGGGCAGAGACGGGAGC
>JAOZPF010000268.1 GCA_029932895.1 Anaerolineae bacterium
CGGTCTCGGTGAGCCAGATGGGGTGCTGGGGCACGAAATCCAGCATCCCCTGGCGAATGTCGTTCACCACATCGTAGATGGTGGAGGAGCGGCTGTAGAGGTGAACCGACATCACGTCGAAGAAATAGTTGTTCGCTGGGGCCTCCGGGTCGTCGTTGACCGTGTTCAGCACCCAGCGGTAAAAGTTGGGGTTGGCCCAGTAGTGGAGCCCGCCAAAGAGGATGGTGCAGTCGGGGCAGGCATCCCTGGCTGCCAGGTAGCCCACCTTTAGCAGTTGGGCGTAATCGGTGGATGTGCCGGTCCAAAAGTAACTCCACTCTGGCTCGTTCCACATCTCCCAGTGGGTTACCTGCGGTGAATCAGGGCGGTCGTCCACGCCGTCGCCGTCGTACCACTCGACGATGGTGTGGACGAACCGGCCCCAGTAATTGATGGGGTCGCCGTCGGTGGCGGTCCAGTCGTTCCACTCTTCGTACAGGCCGCGAGGCGGAGAGGAGGAGGCGGTGGGGAGCGAGGGGAGGAGGGCAGTGCGAGTGTCGGGGCTGTACCAACCTGGAGGGCGCTGGTCGAGGGAGGGGACTGATAGCCCCTGGAGTCCGCTCGTGGCGGCCCAGTCGGGAGTCCAGAGGAGAATGCCGACGCTCTCTATTCCCGCCCCGCTCAGGTCTTGCACCAGGGAGTCGTATGCCTGGAGGGTGCCCGCGTTCCAGTTCCCCTCCTCTGGCTCCAGGTTGGGCCAGTCGAAGTCAAAGCGGTCCCAGCGGGAGCCGGCGTCGTATGCCAGCGGGATAAAGGGGCGGTTGGATCCGCCGGGTGGGTCATAGTAGAAAGAGTAGCAGGCCCCGGCCCGCCCGTCGGTGTGCTGGACGGGGGGGAGGGGGGTGATCTCGGCGGGGCTGGCGGTGGTGAGGCGGGGGCCGAGGACGAGCAGAGCCGCCAGGGTCAGCACGGTCAGCGCCGGGAACAACTGTTGTCTCATCGCGGTCATTCTCCCTGTCTGCCGGTATAGCGGAAGAGGACCAAGAGGGCAAAGAGGGGCAGGGCCAGTTGACGCCGCCAGCGCCAGGGTTGCCGGCCCAGGCGGTAGAGCCACTCCAACCCCAGGCGGCGCACCAGGAGCGGGGCACGGCGCACGACGCCGGTCAGATAATCAAAAGCCCCGCCGACGCCGATGCCCACCGCCGCGCCACTGCGGCCCAGGTTACGCGCCAGCCAGAGGTCCTGCGCCGGGGCTCCGTAGGCCACCAGCAGGATGTCGGCCTGCGCTGCCCGTACCCGGCCGGCGATGTGTTCCTCCTCTTCCGGTGCGGGGCTGCCGGCCCAGGTGCCGCAGACGACCAGGCCGGGGTTCTGCGCGGCGAGGAGTGCGGCGGTCTGCTCGGCCACGCCTGGGGCCGCGCCCAGGAAAAAGAGCCGCCACCCCTCCCGCGCTGCCCGCGCTGCCAACCGCTCCACCAGGTCGACCCCGGTCACTCGCTCCCGTAGCGGGTGACCCATATAGCGGGCGGTCAGAGTGATGCCGACGCCGTCGGGCAGGCAGAGTGCGGCCTGCTCCAGCGCGGTGCGGAATACCGGGTCCCGTCGGGCGGTCATCACAAACTCGGGGTTGACGGTGGCGATCTGGTGGCTCCCCCCTTGCGCTACCCAGGTCGCGATCCAGGCCAGCGTTTCCTCATAGGTGGCGTCGTGAACCGGGATGCCCAGGATGCGCAGGGCCGGCGGCGGGCTGCTCATCTTGACCTCTCCAGAATGGCGTCGATGACCGTCAGGACGGTGCGGGCGCACTCTTCCCAGGAGAAACGGTTGAGGTTGCTCAGGCCCCGTTCTGCCAGGCTCGCGCGCCGGCGATGGTCAGTGAGGAGGCTGGTCATCGCTGCGCTCAGTGCTGCCGTGTCTGTGGGGTCCACCAGCAGGGCTCCCTCTCCTGCCACTTCGGGCAGGCTGGAGCTGTTGGCGCAGATGACCGGGCAACCGCACGCCTGGGCCTCCAGCACCGGCAGGCCGAAGCCCTCGTAGAGAGAGGGAAAGACAAAGGCGGTAGCGCCACTGATGAGAGCGGCCTTGTCGGCTTGGGCCACATAGCCAGGGAAGCGCACCCTATTTTCCAGGCCCAGGCGGCGGACCTGGGCAAAGAGATCGCGGTAGAGCCAGCCCGGTTTTCCAGCGAGGAGGAGAGTGGTCGATCGGTCGGTCAGTTGGGCAAAGGCAGCGATGAGGCGGGCGAGGTTCTTGCGCGGCTGGATGGTGCCCAGGTAGAGAAAGTAGTCGCCAGAGACGTGGTAGCGCTGTTTCACGGCGGCGATAGCGGCCGGGTCGCGGACGGGGGTCAGGCTCTCGTCGTAGCCGGGATAGGCCACTGTGACCTTGGCGGGTGGCGTGCCGTAATATGTCACCAGGTCGGCTTTGGTCGCTTTGGAATCGGCCAGCAAGTGAGTGGCGGCGCGGCTGCTCCAGCGGGTGGAGAGCTCCAGGTACAGCCGTTGGGGGAGTGGGTGGGCGCGGGGAAAGCGACGGTAGCCCAGGTCGTGGACCGTCACCAGGCTGAGGCGCGGGTGGAGGAGAGGGAGGACGTGGGCGGGCACAAAGAGAAGGTCGGGTGGATGGCGTGCCATCTCCCAGGAGAGGCGGAGGTGGGTCCAGAGACGGGGGAAAGAGATGACGCGCAGGTCCGCGCCGGGGAAAAAGTCGGCGGGCGGTGACCTGCGCAGGTAGAGCCGAAAGCGATGGGAGGAGGAACGCAGCAGGGATTGAATCAGCCGCAGGGAGTAAGTCTCGGTCCCTGTGGGGGAGGGAGAGGTGGCGCGGCTGGCGTCTATGCCGATGAGTGTCACAGGCTACTTGCTCAAAACCCCGCGTACCAGGAGCAGCAGGCCGACGATGATGACGAGTGCGGGCCAGAGTTGGACCAGTTGGGGCGCGATGCCGGGCTGTAGATTGACAGCCAGGGCCGCTCCACCAAAGAGCATTCCGACAATAGCGAGGAACAGGGAACTGCTATCCCGTAGCCCCGCTGACAGCCAGAGGGCGAGGAAGGAGATGCCGGCAACGACGACAAAGACCGGCCACCAGGTCTCCAGCACACTGTAATCCCGGTCCCTCAGCGTGATGAGGAAAAAGAAGAGGCCACTGAGAGTGAGGGCGGTGCCCCAAAAGACCCGGCTGTGGTCTCTGCGCGGACCGCGCATGTAGTTGATCAGCATAGCGAGTCCTCCGGCAAAGGGGAGAACGGGCCATATGCGGTCCCAGCTAGGGATGTCGATGTTGTACTGGGCGAGGAGGGAATAGATGCCCACCGTAATCAGGACGAGAGCCAGGAGAACTGTTCCTCTGCGCATTTCTCACGCTCCCTTCGTGTTCTTGTCGTGTTACCAGTGCTGGTGTAACAAAAAAGACAGGCCTTGATGAGGCGGCCGACAGCCTCCCCCAATTGTGACGGTGTTTCTGGGGGGCTTGCCGGGCGCTATGCCCTGCTATTCACCCGCCGCTCTTTGCGGTCATCGGTGCAATAACGGAGAGCCGACCTCGACAGCAGAAAGCCTGTCTTGATTGTTGCCAAAGCACACCGGTGCACTTACTTCTTTGTGCGTCGCTTCCAGCGGGTCTTTTTCAGCATCTTGCGATGCTTGTGCCGGGCCATTTTTTTCTTACGCCACTTGCGGTCTGACCCCATCCACTGACCTCCTTTCTCCTCGGATGTTGATTGTATTATACCGCAGGGGGGGCGCAGCGCAAGTAGGTGTGCGTGCCGGGTGTTCGAAGCAGAAGGAGGCATTCGCATCAACCCCCGGAACGAGCGAAGC
>JAOZPF010000041.1 GCA_029932895.1 Anaerolineae bacterium
GGACGGGGGCTTTGCACAATTTCGTGCTGACCGCCCAGGCCCTGGTCCCGCTGCCCTTCTGGGACACCCTGGCGCGGGTGACGTCGGATCCACTGCCTCTCTTTGGCACCGACCTGGCGATCATCATCGGCCTGGTCTATGGATGGCTGCCGGATATGGTGCTTCCCTGTTACGCGGCGATCGAGCGGTTGGATTTCTCCCTGGTGGAGGCGGCCCAAGACCTGTATGCCAACCGCGCTCGCTCCTTCCTGCGCGTGATCCTCCCACTGACGATGTCGGGGATCGTGGCGGGGGTGGTGCTGGTCTTTATTCCATCCCTGGGGGCATATATCACCCCCGACCTGCTGGGTGGGGCCAAGTCGATTATGTTGGGGAATGTGATCTATTCCCAGTTTATGGCGGCGCGGGACTATCCTTTTGGCTCGGCTATCTCGTTCGTGCTGATGGCGGTGATGCTCGTCGGGACATTGATCTATTTCCGCCTGGGGACGACGGAGCGGTAGGCGGAGGGCGATGAAGGGTAGCGGGTCGGGGAGCAGGCGCAAAGGACGGTGGCTTGGTCGTCTCTTGGCGTTGCACGGCATAGCAGGGTATGTTTTTCTCTATTTTCCCATCGTCGTTTTGGTCCTCTTCTCCTTCAACGTCTCCCGCTACGCCGCCGCGTGGCGCGGGTTTACTCTGTACTGGTACGCCGATCTTTTCCACGACGCGGCCATTGCCGCGGCTCTCAAGAACACGTTGATCGTCGCCTCCAGTTCCACTCTGGTCTCGACCGTTTTTGGCACGATGGTGGCGCTGGCGATGGAGCGGTATGACTTTCGTGGCAAGCTCTTCCTCGACGCGCTCCTCTACCTCCCGATCATCATCCCCGATATCGCGATGGCGGTGATGTTGCTCCTCTTTTTCGTCCTCGCCCACATTCAACTGGGGATCATCCCCATCATCATCTCCCACATCGCCTTTAATATCTCGTTCGTCGCTGTGGTGGTGCGGGCGCGGCTGGCCTATTTCGACGTCACGCTGGAAGAGGCGGCGCAGGACCTCTATGCTAACGAGTGGCAGACCTTTCGCCGGGTCACGTTGCCGCTGATCATGCCCGGCATTCTCGGTGGTGCGTTGCTGGCCCTGACGCTCTCGGTGGACGATTTCGTCATCACCTTTTTCACCGCCGGTCCCGGCTCAACAACGCTTCCCCTGCGTATCTATTCGATGGTCAAGCTAGGGGTCACGCCCGAGATCAACGCTCTCTCCAGTATGATGTTGGTCGCCTCGATGGGATTGGTGCTTTTGTCTCTGCTATTACAGAAAGGGGGTGGGCAGGGGATCGAAATCGCGTGATGGGTTGGCACGGTGATAGAATATCGCAAGGAGGAGGAGCGATGAAACGGTTTATCTGGCGAACGATGGCTGTGCTGGTGGTCGTGGGCGGACTGGCGCTTGTGGTCGCCTGCCAGCCCAGTGGAGGAGAGGGCGGTGGCGGGGAGCCGCAATTGGCCTCCGAACTGCACCTCTACAACTGGTCCGAGTACATCGACCCCGATGTGCTGACCATGTTCGAGGACGAGTTCGGTGTTCACGTGGTGGAGGATACCTTTGCCAGCAACGAGGAGCTTTTGGCCAAGCTTCAGGCGGGGGCTGCGGGTTATGACGTGATCGTCCCCTCTGACTATATGGTCGAGATAATGATCGAGGAGGGGCTATTGGCCGAGTTGGACGTTGACAACCTGCCCAATATCAGCAACCTCGACCCGCTTTTTGCCAACCCTCCTTATGACCCTGGCCTGGTTCACTGTGTGCCCTATCTGTGGGGGACGACGGGGATCGGCTACAACACCGATGTCTTTGACGAGCCGCCCGACAGTTGGGCCTATCTCTTTGACCCCGAACTGGCCTCCCAGTACGCGGGCCAGATGACGATGCTCAACGACGAGCGGGAGTCGATCGGCGCGGCGCTCAAGTACCTGGGTTATTCGCTCAACTCGACCAATGAGGAGGAGTTGATGCAGGCCCGCGATCTGCTGATCCAGCAGAAGCAGTGGGTCTATGCCTACGACTCGGAGCAGTACGAGGACCTGCTGAGCGCCGACGAGACGGTGATCGCCCACGGGTGGAGCGGCGACTTTTTCATGGCCGCCGAAGAGGATGAGCGGATCTGGTACGTCATCCCGCGGGAGGGGGGAACGGTCTGGGCGGACAACCTGTGTATTCCTACCTCGGCTGCCAGCAAGTACACCGCCGAGGTCTTTATCAACTTTCTGCTGCGCCCCGACATCTCGGCGATGAACTCGAACTTTACATGGTACGCCAGCCCCAACGCCGCCGCGGCCGAGTTTGTCGATCCGGAGGTGCTGGACGAGCCGGCCATCTACCCCCCACCGGAGGTGATGGCCAACCTGGAGTGGATCGAGGACGTCGGTGATAGCACACCGCTCTACAGCCGCATCTGGACCGAGGTCAAGGCCGCAGGTGAGCAGTAGGGCCGCAGGGACCGGGGTCTCTCGCTGTGACCGCTGATAGCAGTGTGCAGGTCCGCGGGGCGGCCGTGCTCCGCGGCCTGCACACTTGTACATTGGAGAGGAGTTAAAGTATGGGAATCGTTTACACTGGCCGGTTGTTGCGCGTGGACCTGGGCAGTGGGAAAATAACGGCGGAGCGCATACCGGATGAGATGGTGCAAACCTGGCTGCTTGGCAGCGGGCTGGCAGCACATCTATTCAGCGCGGGGATGGAACCTGGTCGCGAGCCGCTTGACCCCGCTAGCCCGCTGCTGGTGTTTATTGGTCTGCTGACCGGCACCTTTGCCCCCGCGGCGGCCCGCTCTTCCTGGTGCGCCCGCTCTCCCCTCACCGGTATCTGGGGCGAATCGAACGTGGGCGGTCATTGGGGGGCGGAACTTCGTTTCGCCGGTTTTGACGGCCTCGTCATCACGGGCCGCGCCGCCGCACCGGTCTATCTCTGGCTCCATGACGGCGAGGCCGAGCTCCGCGATGCTGCTCATCTGTGGGGCCGGGACACTTTCGAGACCCATGAGCGGTTGCGAGAGGAGACGGACGACCGCGCCCAGGTGGCCTGCATCGGCCCGGCAGGAGAGAACAGAGTGCTGCTGGCAGGTGTGATGACCGGCGGGCAGGCCCATAACCGCGCTGCCGGGCGGACCGGGATGGGCGCACTGATGGGCTCCAAGAACCTCAAGGGGATTGTCGTGCGCGGCAGTGACAAACCCACCTACGCCGACGCGGCTCGCTTCCGTGCTTTGGTGCGCGAGGACAATGCCTACATTCGCTCCCGCTCCGAGGCCATGTCCCTCACCGGCACGGCAGGAGGAATACCGGGCACGGAGCTGTATGGTGACCTATCGCTCAAGAACTGGCAACAGGGCTCTTGGCCTGAAGGGGCCAAGGCGATCTCGGGGCAGGCCGTCCGCGATACTATCTGGGCGCGGGACACGCACTGTTTTGCCTGCCCGGTGGGCTGCGGCAAGGCGGTCGAGATAAAGGACGGCCCTTATGCTGGCATATGGGGTGAGGGGCCAGAGTACGAGACGTTGGCTGGGTTCGGCGGCAACCTGCTCATTGATGACCTGCCGGCCCTGGCGGCGATCAACAGCCTCTGCAACCGCCTTGGCCTGGATACCATCTCTGTCTCTGGTGCTGTCGCCTTTGCCACCGAGGCGATGGAGAGAGGGCTGATCTCGGCGGACGACGCCGGCGGAGTGCGCCTGGCCTGGGGCGAGCCGGAGCCGGTGCTGCAAGTGGTCGAGCAGATCGCGCATCGCGAGGGGTTGGGTGCCCTCTTGGCCGATGGGGTGCGGGCCGCTGCGGCCCGGCTGGGGCCGGAGTCCGAGTCGTTCGCCATCCACGTCAAGGGGCTGGAAGTGCCCTATCACGACCCCCGCGCTTTTGTGGACATGGGTCTGAACTATGCCACCGCCGTGCGCGGTGCCTGTCACCTGGAGAGTCTCTCCTACTACCGTGGATACGGCGTCGAATGGCCTGGTTGGCAGGAGGGGGAGCGTGACCGCTTTGCCTCCGACGAGGCTACCGTGCGTTTGGTCATCACCTTCCAGAACTTTATGGGGACGTACAACGGGCTGGGGTTGTGCAAGTTCATGATCAAAGGGGGAATGGACCCGGCGCGGACGGTCGGGTTGGTCAATGCGGCCACAGGTTGGGAGTGGTCCGCCGACGACCTGATGCGCGCTGGCGAGCGGCTGTTCAACCTGAAACGTCTCATTGACTTGCGCTTGGGCGTCACCGCGGCCGATGATACCCTGCCGCCGCGCTTTTTGCACGAACCGCGCCCCTCCGGCACCGCAGCGGGGGTCCTGCCCGATCTGGATGCAATGCTACCCTTGTATTATGAGCTGCGCGGTTGGGACCCAGCAGGTCGCCCAACGCTGCAGAAACTGGCGGCGTTGGGCATCACCTCCGAGGAGGCAAAGTGATGCGTGCTCTGGTTTTGGGCGGCGCGGGCGCAGTCTGCAAAGAGACGACGCGCGACCTGGCCCAGTTCAGCGATTTCGAAGAGATCGTCGTCGCCGACTATGACGTGGCGGCGGCCCAGGCGCTGGCGGACGAGATCGGCGACCCGCGCCTCAGTGTGATTCCCTTTGACGCCGGCTCGTACGAGGGGATGCTGGATCTGTTCCCCGGCTTTGATGTGGTCGTCAACGGACTGCCCTACAAGTATGATTATGCGGTCAATAGAGCCTGCGTGGAGGTGGGTGTCAATGGTCTGGACCTCTCCAGTGATGATCCCCAGTTTGCCCTCCACGAGCAAGCGCTGGCAAAAGATATGCTCTTTGTGCCCGGCGTAGGGGCCACCCCCGGCATCACCAATATGATGGTCCGCCGCGCCTCCGAGGTGCTGGACCGGATGGAGGCGGTGGATATATTCTTCGCCGCCTTCCGCTGTCTGGCCCCGGCGCCGGGGCTTTTGCAGACCACGCTTTGGGAGTTCAACCCGGAGGAAGAGGAGCGGGCGGAGGTCTATTTCGAAGACGGAAGCTGGCATCCCACGCCGCCCCTTTCTGGTGAGCGGGTGGTCCGCTTCCACGACCTGATTGGAGAGCAAAGGGTCTATTATGTGCCACATGACGAATCCTACTCGCTACCCCTATCGTTCCCCGAACTGCGCCGCGCCGCCGTGCGGGGTTGTTTCCCACCGCACGTGATGGCGCTGATGGGCTCGTTGATGCGCGGTGGGTTACTCGCCCGCCGGATGGTCCGCGTCGGCGATGGGGAGATGCCCGCCATCGAGGTGGTGCGGGCTCTGCTGGCAGATGCGCCGTTCTCGCGCGAGAATCCGGTCTGGGCCTACGGGCTGGTGGTGGAAGTGAGTGGTGAGCGGGCCGGGCGGCGGGTCACCTGTACCTACCGCACTAGCCACCCGCCGCAGGAGGAATGGGGTGGGGAATCGGCCTACTTTAAGAACGTTGGTATTCCCCTCTCCATTGGCGCGCAGTTGATCGCCCACGGGCAGACCACTGGGCAGGGGGTCATTCCCCCGGAGCGTGCCCTGCCCACTGCGCCTTTTTTCGGCGAGCTGGCCCGGCGCGGGATCACGGTGGAGGAAGAGATCGTGGATGTGGGAGAGTTGGCATAGGAGGCGGATATGTCACGTGACTTGACCAAGACGAGGGCGCTTTACGAGCGGGCGAGGCGGTTGATTCCCTATGGGGTCAACTCGAACTTTCGCTATTGGGGCGAGGAGGATACCCTGGTCATCGAACGGGGTGAGGGAGCCATCATCTGGGATGCCGACGGTAATCGGTATATCGACTATCGCTTGGGGTTTGGCCCTATCATCCTTGGTCATGCTTACCCGCCGGTGGTGGAGCGGGTAGCGAAAGAGATCCGGGGCGGCACGCTGTTCGCCTGGACGACGCCGCTCGAAATCGAGGTGGCAGAGCGCATCGCGCGCATGACCGGTGTGGAAAAGGTACGTCTGGCTAACAGCGGCACGGAGGCGACGATGCACGCGCTGCGCATCGCCCGCGCCTACACCGGCCGGGAGCGGTTCATCAAGTTCGAGGGGCAGTACCACGGCATGTACGACTATGTCCTCTTTAGCACCGCCTCGACCCCCGCGGGTAGCATGGGTTCGCGTCACAACCCCATCAACGTCCAGACCAGCTCCGGTATCCCCGCAGGCATCCGTCAGTACGTGATCAACCTGCCGTTCAACGACTTTGAGCGGCTGGAGGAGACGGTGACGGCGCGCTGGCACGAACTAGCTGCGATTATGGTGGAGCCGGTGCTGGGCAATGCCGCCGGCATCCTGCCCCGCCCGGGCTGGCTGGAAAAGCTGCGCGAGTTGTGCGACCGGTACGGCATCGTGCTCATCTTTGATGAGGTCAAAACCGGTTTTCGCCTCGCGCGAGGCGGGGCGCAGGAGTACTTTGGCCTGCGCGCCGATCTGGTCACTTATGCCAAGGCGCTGGGTAACGGCTTCCCCGTCGCGGCGATCGGTGGGCGGGCGGAGGTGATGGGAATCGTCGAGGAGGGCGGAGTGGCGCACGGTGGCACTTATACCGGCAACGTCGTCGGCACCGCCGCCGCTGCCGCGACGTTGGAGGTGCTGGAGACGGAGCTGGTGATCGAGACTATTTTCCAGCACGGGCAGCAACTGATGACCGGGATCGACGAAATCCTGAACCGGGCTTCCATCCCCCATTACGTCACTGGATTGCCCCCCATGTTCAGCTTTATCCTGGGCGTGGAGGAGGAGCCGGTTGATTTTCGTGACTATATCGCGGGGGACGGACGGCTGTACGAGAGGCTGGCGATGGCCCTGATCGAACGGGGCGTGCTGCCCGATAGCGACGGGCGGGAGCCGTGGTTCCTTTCCTACAGCCATGACGAACGGATTGTCGCTGACACACTGACCGCCTTTGAGGAGGCAGTGCGAGAGGTAAAGTAATCGAGAGTGGGGAGGGAACAATGTCTTTTGGCTACCGCGGCAAAATCCTGCACGTTGACCTGACCGCTGGTCGGGTCGAGATCGAGGAACCGGAGGAGGCTTTCTATCGCCAGTATATGGGCGGCAGTGCGATGGGGGCCTACTATCTCCTGAAGCATACCCCGCCTGGGGCCGACCCCCTGGGGCCGGAGAACACGCTCAGCCTGATGGTCGGTGTGGTCACTGGCGCGCCCTTCTCCGGTCAGTCCCGCGTCACCGCCACTGCCAAATCCCCCCTGACGGGGTTGGTGGGCGACTCCCAGTCTGGCGGGTTCTGGCCGGCCGAGCTCAAGGCCGCCGGGTTCGATGGCGTCGTTATCCACGGTCGGGCGGAGCAGCCGCTCTACCTATGGGTCCACGATGGAGAGGCAGAGTTGCGTCCCGCCAGCCATCTCTGGGGCCGCTTTACCGCCGACGTCGAGGACGCGATCCGGGAGGAGTTGGGCGAGAGCCGTGTCCAGGTGCTCCAGTGCGGTCCGGCCGCCGAGGCGGGGGTTCGCTTTGGTGCGCTGATCAGCAATGCCAACCGGGCCAACGGGCGCACCGGAATGGGCACGGTGATGGCGTCCAAGAACCTCAAGGCGGTCGCCGTGCGCGGCACCAGCCGGATTAGCCTGGCGGACCCGGACGGCGTGCGGGCGCTGGCAAAGTGGGGAGCTGACCACTTTGAGGAGTCGGACATCTACGGCATGGGGCTTTTTGGCACGGCCGAGATCGTCCCCTCTCAGGACAAGGGGGGCGGCCTGCCCACCCGCAATTGGTCCAGTGGTACTTTTGCGCAGGCAGAGGAGATCAGCGGGCGGGAGATGGCTGAGCGGATGCTCAAGGGTCGCGATACTTGCTTCGGCTGCATAGTCCGCTGCAAGCGGGTGGTGGAGGTGACCGAGGGGCCATTCCCGGTCGATCCACGCTATGGCGGGCCGGAGTACGAGACTGTCGCCACGATGGGTTCATACTGCGGCGTCTCTGACCTGGCGGCGATCGCCCGCGCCAACCAGCTCTGCAATATGTATGGGATGGACACAATCTCTTGTGGGGCGACGGTGGCCTGGGCGATGGACTGCTTCGAGCGGGGGCTGCTGACCCTGGAGGAGAGCGACGGGATCGAGCTGCGCTTTGGCAATGCCGAGGCATTGGTGCAAGTGGTGGAGCGGATCGGCAAGCGAGAGGGACTGGGCCGCCTGTTGGGAGAGGGCTCTGCCCGTGCCGCTGAAATGCTGGGCGTGGGGCAGGAGCTGGTGATGGCAGTCAAGAACCAAGAGTTACCGGCCCACATGCCGCAGGTCAAACGCAGCTTGGCCTTGATCTATGCCGTCAACCCCTTTGGCGCCGATCATCAGTCCCACGAACATGACCCCTCCTACAAGTGGTACCCGGAGCGGATGGCGGAGCTGGACCTAAAGGACCCCCAGCCGTCGCAGGTGCTGAATGCGGAAAAAGTGCGTTACGCGGTCTATACGCAGCGCTTTTACAGTTGTCTCGACACGTTGTGTGTCTGCCAGTTTGTCTTTGGCCCGGCCTGGCATCTCTATGGCCCCAGCCAGTTGGTGGAGGCGGTGCGGGCGGTCACAGGCTGGAATGTCAGCCTGTGGGAGCTGATGAAGGTGGGCGAACGACGGCTGAACCTGCTGCGAGCGTTCAACGCTCGCGAGGGAGTGGGGGCGGAGGCGGACACAGTGCCGCCCAAGCTGCTACAGCCGCTCCGGGGCGGCCGCAGCGACGGCGTGGCGGTCACTGCGGAAGAGGTAGAGGCCGCCAAGACGCTCTACTACCAGATGGCTGGCTGGGATGAAAACGGCCGCCCTACCGCAGCCAAACTGAAAGAACTGGGATTGGGGTGGGTGGTCGACCTGCAACCCGCAACCTGAAACCTGCAACCCGCAACCTGAAACCTGCAACCTGCAACCTGAAACCTGCAACCTGCAACCTGCAACCTACAACCCGCAACCTACAATCTGAATGGGAGCAATCGCAATGAAAATAGTCGTTCTTGGTGGGGCTGGCAAGATGGGCTGCATCGCCGTGCAGGACCTGGCGAACGACCCCCAGGTGGACGAGGTGGTGATCGCCGACCGGGAGCTAGACCAGGCCCGTCTTGTTGCCGAGGCCATTGGTCGCCCCAATGTCGGCATCGAGCCGGTGGATGTGAACGACCGGGACCGCCTGGTCGCTCTCCTGCGGGATGCCGACGCCTGCCTCAACGCCACCGTCTATTACTTTAACCTGCCGGTGATGGAGGCCTGCCTGGAGGCCGGGGTGGGGTATGTCGACCTGGGTGGTCTCTTCCATACCACCCGCCGTCAGCTCGAACTGCACGACCGCTTTGCCGAGGCCGGTGTCAGCGCGGTGTTGGGAATGGGCTGCGCGCCGGGCATCCCCAACGTCCAAGCCCGCTACGCCGCCGAGCGCCTGGACACCATCTCCTCTATCCACATCTATGACGGCATCGAGCCGCCCCCGCCGGGCGACGTCCGTTTCACCTACGCCGTCCCGACCATTATCGACGAGTTGACCCTCTCGCCGATGGTCTATCGGGACGGCGAGTTCGTCGCCTGTGAGCCGATGGGTGAGCCTGAGGAGTACTGGTTCACCCCGCCCCTGGGCGCGCTGCCGATGCACCTCTCTCTCCATTCCGAGATCGCCACGCTCCCCCTCACATTCCGGGACAAGGGGGTTACAGAGTGCACGTTCAAGATCAATTACTGGGGGATGGCGAAGGAGACAGTGGACAAAATTCGCGTCCTGGCTGATTTCGGTTTTGCCGGGCGGGAGCCGGTGGAGGTAAAGGGGCAGATGGTGGTGCCGCGTGACCTGCTGGTGGAGCTGATGGCGGGGTATGTCCCACCGATCACTGACTTTCTGGCTCCTCCCAAGGTCCGACCGCCAGAGTGGGTCAAAGAGATAGTCACCGAGGTACGGGGGACGAAGGACGGCGCGGCGGTGACCTATCGGCTGGGCACCCTGACCTGCAAGGGGGCGCTGCCGACCGGGGTGGCCCCGGCTCGTATCGCCGTCTGGTTGGCTCAGGGCCGCATTCCGCCGGGGGTGCATCCCCCCGAGGTGGTGATTGAGCCAGAGATGTTCTTTGCCGAGTTGGCGGAGCGGGAGATCGTCACCCAGGTTTCGGTGACGTCCTTCGTATAGTCAGAATAAGGAGAGCAGTTCGGGTGCTTAGCGCCTCGCGTCCCGTCCGCCTGCCAGTTTTCGAGGGCCCTCTCGACCTGTTGCTCCAGCTCATCGAGCGGGAGGAACTGGACATCACGGCGGTCTCGCTGGTCCAGGTGACCGACCAGTATCTGGCGGCTATCGAGGAGATGGAACGGCGGGAGATGGCCGATCTAGCCGCGTTTCTGGTGGTGGCGGCCAAGCTGGTGTTGATCAAGAGCCGGGCGTTGTTGCCCGGCCGCCCCGCTGCTGAAGAGGGTGTCGAGGTAGCCGCCGATCTGGTCCAGCAGTTGGAGCAGTACCGGCGCTTCAAGCGAGTGGCCCAGGGGCTGGCGGAGCGGACCGAGGAGGGGCTGCGGGCCTATGTGCGGGTCGCCCCCGCGCGCGATGCGCCGGCCTGGTACGACCTGGAAGGGGTGACTCTGGAAGCGCTGTTGGCCGCGGCGCAGGAAATGTTGGACGCGCTGCCGGCGCAGCCGGTGGGAGAGGTAATCGCCCCGGTCACGGTCACTGTCGCCGACCAGATGGCGCGTATTCGGGAGCGGTTGGGCCGGCGCGGGCGCGTCTCGTTCCGCGAGGTGCTTTCGGAAGCGGCGAACCGGGTCGAGGTGATCGTCACACTGCTGGCGGTGCTGGAGTTGATCAAACAGGATCGAGTGCGGGTGCATCAGGAGGGTATGTTCGGGCCGATTCTCATCGTCGAGTATATGCCGGAGCCTGCACCAGACGGCGAGCTGGAGGCGGCGGAGCTGTAGCCCCAGCCCCGCCGGGATGTCTCAAGGGGCGGGGACCCCGTATGCCCGCTCGACCTCTTCCACGAGCCGGCTCCACGAACGACGGGCTTGCAGGTCGCGGACGGCAGCCTGGCCCATCCCCTCGCGCAGTGCCGCGTCCTTCAGCAGGCGCACGACTGCCTGCGCGAACGCTTCCACGTCTCCCGGCTCCACCAGCAGGCCGTTCTCCCCGTGCCGGATAACCTCCCGAATTTCCCCCACCCCCTCCGCCACGACCGGGATCCCCGCTGCCATCAGCTCCAGCAGCTTGACCGGGCACTTGGTGCGGTTGACAAGCGTGTCGTCAAAAGGATAGATAGCCAGGGCCGCCTGAGCCATATGGTCCGCCAGCCGCTCGGACTCCCACCCGGCGTAGGTCACCACTTCCTCCAGCCCGGCGCGGCGGAGCTGTGTCAGCAGTTTCCGCTCCTCGCCGAACAGCCCTTCCCCCACCACCAGCAGGTGCGCGTTCCCCACTCGCTGCCGGACACGGCGCACGAGTTCGACCACGCGGGAGATGGGGAACTCGAAGAAGCGGGTGTAGAGGAGGATGGTGTGCGTTCTCGCGGGCGACCGCTCGGGGCCTGTGGTTCGCGGCTCGGTGCCGTTGGGCACATAAAAGACGCGGGCCGGCTCCACGCCCAATGTCCAGACCAGGCTCTGGAGCGTGCGGCTGGCTACCGTGACGCTGTCGGCGTGGGTGAACCCCCATCGTTCCTGCCAGGCGAAAAAGGCTCGCTGGGCCGCTGTATACTCTGCCAGCTCGTTCCAGCCTCCTGGCCCTTCCCAATCATCGCTGTCGACCACCAGGCGGGGACGGTGGGCGCGGGGCAGGCGGGCGAGCAGCCAGTGGACCAGCCCGCTGTAGGCTTTGGGTTTGAAGCAGTGGACCACGTCGGGGGGCGGCGAGAGCGCACGGCGCGCGAGCCGCAGGGCGACCAGGATGTGGAAGAGGAAAGGGAGGCGGAGCGGAAGTGTGATATTCTCCACAGTCACGTTGCCCTCTTCCCAGCGTCGCCCTTCGTCCTCTGGATTCTGCCAGGGGGGGAGCAGCACAGTGACGGTGTGGCCTCGGGCAGCTAGTGCCCGGGCCATTGGTAGTGCCCGTACGCTCATGGTGCCCCGTGGGTAAAGCCCGAACGGGCCGACCATCACGATGTGCATTGCTTCTCTCTCCTCCTGCGGGGCTCGTCCTGCGCTAGTCCACCGTCAGCGTCTTGCTCAGGTTGCGGGGAAAGTCGGGGTCGTACCCCCGGGCCAAGCTGAGCCGGTAGGCGAGTAACTGCAGTGGTACTACCGCCAGCAGCGGGCTCAGAAGGGGGCCCGCTTGAGGAAGGATGATCATGTCGTGAGCGTTGGCCCGCAGGCGCGGGTTTTTCTCTCCGATGACGATGGCCCGCCCTCCTCGCGTTGTGGTTTCGTTGATCGCGCTCACCAGCAGCGAGACGTCCTCTGGCCCGACCACAAAGACGATGGGATACCCCTCCTGCACGGCCGAGAGAGGGCCGTGCTTGAACTCGGTGGAGAGGATTCCCTCGCAGTGGGCATAGGTTATCTCTTTCAGCTTCAAGGCCCCCTCCAGGGCGATGCCGTAAGTCGCTCCGTACCCCAGGTAGTACATGTCCTGACGGTCCGCCAATGCCTGTTCCGCTGGCCCCAACTGGGGATCGACCGTCGCGATGGTCTCCTCCAGCAGGTTGGGCAGGCGGGCCAGCACATCGGTGGCATGTCCGCCCATCCGCAGGGCCAGGTAGAGGAAGGCCAACCCCTGGTTCATAAAGGTCTTGGTGGCTGGGACGCTGATCTCGTAGCCACAGGCGAGAGGCAGGTATCGTTCGCTCTCATTCATCAGGGTTGAGCCCGGCACGTTGACCAATCCCAGGACCCCCATACCGTGCTGCCGCGCTATCTCCATAGCGTTGAGCACATCCTTTGTCTCCCCGCTCTGGCTGACAAACAGACCCACGTCCTCCTCCCCTATAGCCGAGCCGTACTGGGCGATGAACTGAGGGGCCAGGACGGGGACGGCGGCCCGGCCGGCTAGGCGGGCCAGGTAGACGGAGCCGAGCAGGCAGGCGTGATAACTCGTGCCGCAGCCGATCAGGTAGAGGTGACGCGCTTGAGCCATCCGCTCGACCATCGGTGCAACGTGGCGGGAGGCCTCTAGGAGGTGGAACAACTCCGCGGCGGCCTGCGGCTGCTCGTGGATCTCTTTGAGCATAAAGTGGGCATAGCCGCCTTTCCTGACCGATTCCATGCTTTCTGCGATTTCTTCCACCTCTCGTTCAATGAGGCTCCCGTCCTCTACACGCCGCAGTTCCACGTGATCGGCCCAGAGAATCACGATCTCGCCATCCTGTACGCGGAGGATGCGGCGGGTGAGGGGGAGAATGGAGGGGAGATCGGAAGAGACGCAGGTGGCTCCATCGGCGATGCCAACCACCAGGCCAGATCCCTTTTTGAAAGCGTATAGCTGCTTCTCTCCTGCCCGCCCGATGATAAAGGCGTAGTCACCCTCTAGGTCCTGGTAGGCGCTCCGGATTGCCTCTACCATACCGTATCCCCGGTCCACGTATCGTTCCACGGCGTGGATGCAGGACTCGCCATCATTGGTGGAGCGGACCGTCATCCCTTCGGCGATGAATTGCTGTCGCAATTCGATGTTGTTGACCACATTGCCGTTGTGAGCGCCCACCAAGTCGCCGTCAGAATCCAGGTGGGGCTGGGCGTTGACCTGGGAGGGCGCGCCGAAGGTAGCCCAACGCAATTGAACGATCCCTCGCTGTCCGCTCATCGCGCCAAAGTTCAGGCGCGTTGCTACCTCGTCCACCTTGCCCACGTCCTTGCGCAGGTCGATTGTGCCGTTGCCAGAAAGTGTGGCGCAGCCGACCGAGTCGTACCCGCGATAGGAAAGCCGCTGACCAGCCTCGGTTAGGATCTGGCCCAACGGTTGCTCTCTCTCCACTACAATGCCAAATATGCCGCACATGCACAAGCTCCCTTCAGGATGTGCAACTGCTCAGGCTGCCCGTCTCTAGTCGCCTTTCCTGCGGAAAGGCGGGGATTTGCCCTCGCCAGCCTCCATCTTGCCCGCCAACTGGGAAGATGGGCTGAACAGTTACCAAGATACAAAGTATACCCGATGAGGAGTATTGTAGCAAGGCGTGTCAAGTCAAATGATAATGTC
>JAOZPF010000269.1:0-1580 GCA_029932895.1 Anaerolineae bacterium
GTTCGGCTAGCCATTGCCGAATTCAGTCTGTGAACTGGCACCAAAGGTTATTATGAATTGGAGCGGCGGTCTTTCGTAGGCGGCAGGTTGTTGCACGACCGCTGGGGAGAGGTGGCGGAGAAAGGCTCTTTGATCGAGGAGGAGAAAGGTGCAGGTCAAACAGGTCTTTGCCCATTATGAACGGAGTGGCCACTTGACGGGTAATTTCGAGTACTGTCCCTACTGCGGCGCACAATTGGAGCTGGCTGCTAGCGAGCGTAGACTGCGGCCGACCTGTCCAAGCTGCGGATTTGTTCAATATCGGAACCCGGCCCCCACGGTCAGTGTCCTCATTGTGGACGGAGAGCGAGTACTGTTGGGGAGACGGGGCGCGAGTCCGGGCAAGGGCACGTGGTCACTGCCCAGTGGCTATATCGACTATGAGGAGGATTTCCTGACCGCGGCGATTCGAGAGGCAAAGGAAGAGACGGGCCTGGAGGTCGAGATTCGTTCGATCATCAACCTGGTTTCCTCTTTTGTTTCGCCGCGGTTCCACTTTCTGGGCATCTATGTGGCTGCGTGTGTGGTGGGGGGCAAACTTGTAGCGGGAGATGATCTGGAAGAGACAGAGTGGTTTCCACTGGAGGGGCCGCTGCCAGAGATGGGGTTTCAGGAGGATGTCGGCATCATCGAGATGTATGCCAGGGGGTTCACGGGATTGCCGGTGGACCTCGCTTATGCCACCGCAGATGGCAGATAGCGGCAGAGGTTGGGCTGACCAAGGAGTAGCGGGGTTCGGAGGGAGAAGGCGATGAAGCGTCTGGCATCCATTGATGTCCTGCGCGCGACCGCTATTCTGTTGATGATCCAGGTGCATTTCGTGGAGAACCTATCGCCGCGCGAGGTGCCTTCGGCGGCGCTGTATGATCTGTCTGAGCTTTTGGGTATGCTGCCTGCGCCAATATTCACCTTCCTGGTGGGGCTGAGCCTATGGCTGTGGCTGCGGAGAGAAAAAGGCTTGGGCCGGGGGGAGTTGGAGTTAGGCAAGGTCGTTGTGCGGCGTGGGCTGTTCCTGTTTGGGGCTGGCCTGGCCTTTGCTGTCGCGATCTGGTTGCCCAAAGAGGTCTTTGACTGGGACATCCTGACACTGCTTGGCGCATCGACGTTGATTCTGTATTGGTTGCGCAAATGGTCGCCTCAAAAGCTGGTGGGGTTGGCGATCCTAGTGCTGCTCATCAGTCCGCCACTGCGGGCAACAACTGGCTACGCATCACATTGGCAGGGAGGGGAATATATCTACCGGTTTACGATGAGGGACGTGACTCTGGGATTTTTGCTGCAGGGGTACTTTCCATTGTTGCCGTGGGTTATCTTTGCGTTGATTGGGTTCGCGACGGGGAAGCATTATTGGGGGGAGGAATCGGAGGGCCGGCTCGAGGGATGGGGACTGCCAGTTGTGGGAGTGGGGCTGGTGGGGTTGTCGGGGTTGGGGGGCGGCTTGAGCGGCGTGGTGCCCTGGACGTGGTATACCGGCGAACTGACCTTTTACCCTGCCTCGACGACATACGTCGTTGGCGGGGTGGGGTTAATATTGTTGGGGT
>JAOZPF010000269.1:1590-3778 GCA_029932895.1 Anaerolineae bacterium
CAGGACCATCTGCTCCTCGATCTCGCCGCCGATAATCGCGCCCTGGATGGCGGCCCGGTCTCGCCGGGAGGAGCGGTGTTCTCATTCTTGAGGCGATACAGCCGCTTTTCGTTGACGACGTACATGGTGCATCACGCCGCGCATGTATGGCCGCTGCTGTTGCTCGCGGCGTGGAGGGGAAAGCACGAGCCGTGGTGGTATTATGGGGAGGCAGTGAGCACGCCGGTGGCATTGGTGTTGGCGCTGCTTTTCATCGTGGGATTCTATCGAGTGCTAGTGGCGTTGGAGCGGAGAAATGGGTGCAGCTTTGAGAGGGCCCTGCGGTGGTTGAGTGAGGCATAGTGGCGCGGGTAAGTGAATCTACTTTGCCAAGGAGCAGAGAGAAAGGAGGCGAAATGTTGCAAGAGTTCAAAGAGTTTATCATGCGTGGGAATGTGGTCGATATGGCCGTGGGTATCATAGTCGGCGCTGCTTTCGGCACAATTGTCAGGTCGCTGGTTGACGATATCATAATGCCCCCGGTCGGCCTGCTGCTGGGAGGAGTGAACTTTGCCAACATGTTCATCCTGCTGCGGGCCGGCTCCCCGGCCGCACCCTACGCCTCGTTGGCCGACGCGCAAGCGGCAGGCGCAGTCACGGTCAATTATGGTCTGTTCATAAACACCATTGTCAGTTTTCTCATTGTTGCCTTGGTAATGTTTTTGCTCATTCGTAGCATCAATCGCCTAAAGCGCAAGGAAAAGGCGCCACCGACCGAGCCGACGACAAAAGAGTGCCCGTATTGCCTCTCCACTATCCCGGCCAAGGCCACCCGTTGCGCATATTGCACTGCTGAGCTGCCGCCGGCATCAACGACTTGAGCTGCTATAGAGATGTGCCTGTGAAAAAGATCGTCTTGCTGCTTCAACTGTTTGTATTGAGTGCGTGCATCTTTAACCCGACGGGCTCGCTGCCGAGTCCAGCACCAACACAGGTTGTTGTGCCTACCGCCGAACCCGCGACGCCAACACCATCTCCTGGCTCCGGAGCTGTACCCCCGCTCACTGCGGACAATTTTGCCATAGGGGTACGCATCAGTAGCCGGGTGACGGCGGCGCAAATCGCGTTCATCAACCAAAACTATCATTACGTGATGACGCCCTTCCTGGGGCAAGCGGTCCGCGAGGCCGTCCAGGGGCCACAACTGATTCTCTATCGCTCCATTCAGGGCACCTGGACTGACTTTGATCACTTTGACTGGGGGCACATTGACGCTCACGAGAACATGTTCCTGCATCATCATGGCGAGCGCATTCTCACGCGCTGGGACTCCTGGCTGATGGACCCCGGCGACATGGTGGCAGCCGGTGCCCCCGATGCATTGGATCATTGGATTAACTATTACGCCGTCACTGCCGCGGAGCAGGTGTATCAATATAATTACGATGGACTGTTCATCGACTCGGCCAGCCATTGGCTCAATCCCTGGGCAGTTTACGACAAAATGCCCGACGATTACGACGCTGCGGCTTGGTATCAGAACCGGGTCGCATCGCTGGCCTTTATCAAATCATACCTGCCGGATAGGTCGGTGGTCTTTAATGGCCTGCATAACGAACACGGTGCCGAAGATAGCCTGGAGAACACCGACGGCGGCATGTGGGAGACCTTTGCCTTCCAGCCCCGCACGGGGAATTACCAGGGTGAAGAAGCCTGGCGCGCCGCAATCGAGCTGACCGCCCGCCATCCGGACAAAGCGATCGTGTTGGTCGTCAAGGAGCAGCCCGGTTTGCTGGATGACGTGCAGAGGCGCATCTTTTCTGTTGCCAGTTACCTGCTGGTCAGTCGTCCTAATGTGATTTTCACGATGACCGATTTGGCTCATGCCGACAGCGATTCTATCTTGTACTACCCGGAATACACGATCGACCTGGGCGCGCCGCTGGCAGAGTACACCGTTGACGACGAGGGACTTTACGTCCGTCCGTTCGAGCATGGGCTGGTGCTGGTCAACCCCTCGGCAACGCTGGCGTTATCCTACCTGCTAGACGGGGATTACCAGCGCGTCATCCCAGTTGGCGGTGGAGAGGTGCTCGCCGATGGGACCTGGAGCGGCGCGCTGGATTACGAGCCGGTATCGGGTGTCATCACGCTCCCGCCAGTCAGTGGGGCCATCATCGTTGGAAACGGGACAGGTGATTAGGAGGGT
>JAOZPF010000042.1 GCA_029932895.1 Anaerolineae bacterium
ATCGACAGCGGGCGCGTCATCGGGCTGACAGCGCCGGAGCTTGCTATCCGCCACGTTCTGCCCAACGTCCTCCCCGCACTGATCGTCATCACGTTGCTAGAGATGGGCGCAGTGCTGATGATCCTGGGCGAGCTTGGCTTTATCGGCGTCTATATCGGTGGAGGTATCTCGATCCAGGTGGGCGACTTTGCCCGGCAGCAGTTCTTTTCCGTGCCCGAGTGGGGAGCGATGATGGCTGGGTCACGGGCCTGGGCCCGCTCCCGCCCCTGGATGGTTCTCTTCCCCGCCATTGCCTTTTTTATCTCTGTGACCGGGTTCAACCTCCTGGGCGAGGGGCTGCGGCGGCTGATCGACCGCGGCATCTTTAACACTGCTCTCCTCCTCAGTTGGCGCGTCATCATCGCCGTCGCCCTCATCACCGCCGCCAGCGTCTATGTCATTCTTACCCTGGGGCCAGCCCCGAGCTACCAGCGCCTGGCCCAGCAGGTGAGCACGGCCGACCTGATGAGCCACGTCGAGTTCTTGGCCGCGCCAGAGATGAACGGGCGCGGCGTCGGCAGCCTGGAGGCGGCGCGGGCCGCGAACTATATCGCCGCCGAGTTCCAGAGCTATGGTCTGCAGGCCCCGCCTGGCGGCTGGATGCAGGAGGTCCAGTTCACTCTTGCCCGCCCCGCCGCTCCCCCGGAGCTGGCCCTGGTCGGCGACGACGGGGAGCCGCTTGTCACCTTTACCCGCCTGGTCGATTACGCCGAGTCGGTCGAGCACCACGGCGGCAGCGGGCAGGCCGAGGCCCCGCTCACGTTGCTGCTCTTCCCGCCGCAGGACGCCCGGATGTCCCCACAGGAGCTCTACCCCCTCTACCGCGGGTTGGACCTGCGAGGGCGCATTGCCATGATCGTTGAGGACAACGCCCCTTTCAACTTTGACACCGAGGCCCTGGTCCGTGGCGCGGAGGGGGTGTTGATCATCTCCCGCGACGTCAAGCCGCACAACCAGGTGCTCTCCGGTGACTACCTGGAGCACCCAACCCTGCCGGTCTTTCGCCTCACCCCCGCCGCGGCCGCCGAGATCCTCGCCGTTGACGGCCTCAGCCTGGCCGAAGTCGACGAATCGATCTCTGGCCTGGAAGAGAGCGGCCCGGGCTGGTCCGCCCGCGAGCTATCGGCGCGGGTGCGGATGGACCTGCAGCTCAAGCCAGCGGAGACGGTCACGGCCTACAACGTGCTGGCGCTTTTGCCCGGAGCCGACGCCGCCCTGGCCGACGAGCTGGTCGTCCTCTCCGCTCACTATGATGGGCTGGGGCGCGGGCCCGATTCTACCCTCTACCCCGGCGCGGACGATGATGCCTCTGGTGTGGCGGTGATGCTCGAGATCGCCCGACTGTGGCAGGAGCAGGCGTTCCAGCCTCGCCGCTCTGTCCTCTTTGCCGCCTGGGCCGGCGGCGAGCTGCCCTACTCTGGCGCTCATGCCTTCCGCGACGAACGCTCCTTCTTCCTCGTCAACTATGATCTCTCTGCCGTGATCCACCTGGACCGGATGGGCGGGGCCGCGGGAGAGGGGATGGTGGTGCGGCAGAGCGGCGGACGGGACAACCTGTTCAATCTCCTCGTCCGCAGCGCCGATAAACTGGACGTGAGCGTCACCCCTGGCCTGGCGCGGCGGCACCACTACCAATGGGTCTTTAGCGGACAGTACGGCGACCGGTTCCCAGGGCGGAACGGCACGCTGATCGTCACCTGGGGCGACCCGGAGCCTGGTCTGGCGAAGGATACGGTGGACCGCATCGATCCTGCGCACCTGAGCCAGGCCGCCCAGGTGGTCAATCTGACCCTGATCACGGCCGCTCACGAGCCGAGGTACTGAGATGACCCGTAGGGATGGTTTGGAGGCTAGGGAGTCGATGGAGAAGCCACAAAACCGGTTGCGGCGCTATCTCGTTCCCCTGATCATCCTCCAGGCGGCGCTTCTGGTCTGCCTGGGGGTCCTGCTCTGGCCGGCCCCAGGCGGTCAACCTGACCAACAGACGCCGGGTCAGGCCCAGTTCCATCTGCCCTCGGCGGCGACGGTCGTCCCCGGCAGCGTGGCAACGACGCCAGCCCCTGGGCCAGGATCGGTCCGTGTGGGACCGCTGGTGAATGCTACCAGCTACACAGACCGCGCCCGGATGTTCGACGTGGAGCGGGCGTTCGATCACATCATCTATCTCGCCAGCGACGCGCTGGGCGGACGTCGGGCCGGCAGTGCGGATGCCGAGGCCGCAGCGAACTATATCGCTGCCCATTTTGCCGCTGCTGGTCTGGAACCGGCTGGGGACGACTCGGCCTACTTTCAGACCTTTACCCTGCCCACCGGCATCATCACCAGCCTGCCTGTCCTTGCCATCACTTCCCCCTCCGGCGAGCCGGTTACCCACACCTATGCCTACCGCATCGACTACCGCGCCCTCACCTCCGGCTATGTCGGCGCGGGGGAGGCGGAAGGGGAGCTGCTCTGGCTCAACGGCTGCCACCACAACGACTATGCCGGGCTAGATGCGAGCGGCAAGATCATCCTCTGCCGCGTCACCAACGACCCCGATGTCTACCGCCAGGCGATCGAGCACCAGGTGGGCGGGCTTTTGCTCCTGGATCGAGAGAGTGATTATTTCCGCCGCGGTGGGTACCGCGACACCGCCTGGGTGCCGGAGACGATTCCCGCCTACCTCATCTCCGAGCAGGTGGGGGAGGACCTGCTGACCGGCACCGGCTATACGCTGGATGACCTCAGTCTCCTTTTTGACCCCATTCCCCTCTCCACCACCGTGCGCATGGTCGTCAACCTGGACGAGCGGGAGGACGGCACGGGCCGCAACGTGCTGGGGCTTCTCCCCGGTGCCGATCCCCAACACGCCGATGAGGTGGTCGTCATCGGTGCCCACTACGACCACCTGGGTCGCGAGCCGGATGGAGCCATAATGTCTGGCGCCAATGACAACAGCTCCGGCGTCGGAACCGTGCTCGAAATCGCCCGCCTCTGGCACGACCAGGGCTACCGTCCCGCCCGCTCTGTCCTCTTTGCCGCCTGGGACGGGGAGGAACTGGGGCTCTTGGGCTCTCATTACTATGTCCAGCATCCCACCCTGCCCATCACCCACATCGTCGCCAATATCAACCTTGATATGGTCGGCCGGGGTGAAACGCTGCTGATCGACGGCGAGGGAGCCGTGGCTGCTCAACTCCAGGCCAGCGCCGAGCTCTATGCCGTCACTACTACCCGCACTTTCAACGGTCGCAGCGATCACGTCCCCTTCATCGAGGGTTCTATCCCCGCCGCCATGCTCATCTATTGGCCTGATCCCCCCTACCACTCTCCCGCCGACCGAGTGGAGACGATCGAGCCCGACCACCTCAGAAGCGTGGGCGTCATCGCCGCCCATACCCTGTCCGCCCTCGCCCAGAGCGACGTCGAGCTGGAGGAGGCGGTGGCCCGGCTTCAGAACAGCATTGCCGCCGGGGACCGGGCGGCATTCCTCGCCGGGATCGACCCCGATGACCCTGACCTCCAGGCGGCCCAAGCCGCCTGGTTCGACAACCTCTGGTCGCGGGAGCTGACCGAGGTCACCATCGCGCCCGATCAGGTGCGCGTCGGCGACGGCGAGGCGGATGTGACCCTCACCATGTCCTATCGCTGGGCCGATTCCGACCGGCGCGAGCCATCTATCTCTTATGACGTCCGCTTTGTGCAGCGGGATGGTGTCTGGGTCTGGGCTGGGTACGATCTGGATAGTCTCGCCGGCGATGTCGTCACCGTGGCCCGCTTTGAGGAGGTGCCGTTGGGTGTGTCCTCTCTCCTCTCCACCACACAGGCGTCCTATCTCGCCCTCGCCGCTGACCTGGGGGCCAGGCCGGTCAGCGGGACCCGCGTGATCTATTACCCCAACACGGCTATGCTGCGGACCATCGCCCAGCCCGCGGCCGACCGGGACACCCGCTGGCTGGTGCCGTCGGCGGGACTGGCCGAGATCGCCTGGGGTCAGCCCATCACCCCTGCTCTGGTCAGCCTGCTCCTCGATCAGATGGGGCTGCCTGGCGACGCCGCCCCCTGGCTGCGGGAGGGTCTGGCTCGCCGTTACGAGAGCGGGGCAACGCGGGAATCCCTGCCCGCTCTCCTCTCCGTCGGCGCGCCCTCTTTCCGATTGGATGCTTTCCCGCTGGCTGATGACCTCCCGGCGGATGCTGCCGATTCGCTACGTGCCCAGGCCTGGAGCGTCACCGGGTACCTGCTGGAGCGATACGGCCCGGATGGGCTCCGCGCTCTCTGCGCCGCCTGGGGCGAGAGCGGCAGTGGTGCTGTCGCCTTCCAACAGGCACTGGGCCTCACAGCCGATCAGTTCCTGGCCGACTGGCAGGCCAGCCAGATCGACCCACTGCGTGCCGACGCCGAGGCTATCGCGGCGACGGTCGCGGCCCGCACCGGGGCCGTGCTCGCCGGCGACGAGGCCTCCTTTCTCGCCACCGTCAACCCGGCCGACGCGACCCTCCGCACTGAGGAGCGACACTGGTTCGCCGCCCTGGTTGATACCCCCGTCCTTTCCTACGAGGCCAGCGGGCAGGTGGTGGATTGGTCACCCGCTGGGGACGAAACGGTGGTCGAGCTGACGGTCAGCAGCGTTCTCTCCGGCGAACGGTCCGCCCGGATCACCTACGACGCCCGCTTTGTGCACCGCGGGGGAAGGTGGCTCTATGCCGGCGTGGCGTGGCAAGAGCGCAGTAGTGATCACTTTGTCCTCAAGTACCAGGGCAACGACGCCGCCTGGGCGCACCACGTTCTCGACCTGGCGGAGGAGGCCTACAGCCGGATAGCTGGCGACTTGGACGTCGGGCTGGCGCAGCGGCAAGAGATCAAGCTCTATGGGGAGCCGGAACTCTTCCGCGCTTTGGTTTCCCCCGCGTTGCCCGGCTGGGTGACAGGCTGGGTCGAGCCTGGCGAGTCGATTCGTCTCCCCACTCAGGAGGAGAGCCAGCTTCACCGCGCCCTGGCCCATGAACTTGGCCGCGTCCTCCTCTTTGAGCGGGGGCTGGAGGGTGGGTGGCTGCACGAGGGCGTTGCCGATTACGAGGCCGGGCGCGTGCTCCCCCTGGGCACTCACTGGATGGCTGGTGAGTACGTGCCGCTGGTGCAGGCGGCGGTCCGCCGCCACGCCGAGTTCCCGCTGGATGGTCTCCCCTCCGGGGACGACCTGCCGGAGGATCAGGTCGAGCTTTTCCGCGCCCAGTCCTGGTCGTTGGTCTCTTTCATCGCCAGGCAGCACGGCTTGGGGGGGCTGCGCCAGCTCATCGCCCGCGCCGCGCTCTCCGACGACACGCCGTCCAACCTGCGCGCCGCCCTGGGGGTCGATCCGGCGCAGTTTGAGGCCGCATGGCGGGCGCAGGCCAGCGACGCGTCCGTGCCGCCAGAGTTGGTCGCGCTGGCCCGCCGCTTTGACCCTGAGCGTGCCCTGGCCCACATCCAGGTCCTCGCCAGCGCAGAGTACGGCGGGCGGCAGGCGGGGACCGCCGGGGCCGATCTAGCCAGCGCCTACATCGCCGACCAGTTCGCCGCGCTGGGGTTCCAGCCCCTGGGCGATCCCCTGACAGAGACGGTGGGCAGCGAGCGGGGCTACCGGCAGTGGTTTCCCATCTCCCACACCCACCTCCTCTCCACCCCCGTGCTGGTGCTCCTCGATGGCGAAACGGTGGTGCGCCGTTTCGTCTACCGTCAGGACTTTGTGGAGCGCTCCGGGCAGGGTGCTGCCGAGGGGCCGTTACTGTGGCTGAACGCATCCGATTTGGAGGGGATGCGCTTTGGTGGGGCTGTGGTCATCGAGGCCAACGTGAGCGACCCCATCGCCCGTGCCGCAGAGCTGGAGGCTCACGCGGCGGGGGGGCTGGTCGTAGTCACCGACCGGGAGCCGGAGGAACTGCGGGCCACCATCGGCCGCTTCACCCCGGAGACAGCGATCACGATCCCCGTGTTCGAGTTGGGCGGGCCGGCTTTTGAGAGCCTGTTGGAGCAGTTGGACACCACCTATCGTGACCTGATCAACGGCCCTCCCGTCCTCCCCCTCGGCCTTCAGGCGCGTCAGTCCTTGCTGCGTCTCCCCCTCACCACCACCCTCACCGCTAACGTCATCGGTTTGCTGCCGGGCAGCGACCCCCGTCTGGCGAACGAACTGCTCCTGGTGGGCGCGCATTATGACCACATCGGGCAGCTCCCCAATGGGCTTTTCTTTCCTGGCGCGAACCAGAACGGTTCCGGCGTGGCGGCGATGCTGGAGCTGGCCCGGGTGTGGCAGGAGGCAGGGTACCATCCCGCCCGCTCTGTCCTCTTTGTCGCCTGGGGCGCGGAGGAGATGGATAGCGCGGGGGTGTCCTACTATCTGAACCACCCCGCCGTCCCCCTCACGCGGACCCTGGGCGTCATTGCCCTGGACAGCATCGCCTCCGGCAGAGGTTATGACCTGCTCTACTATGGCACCAGGGAGCACGACCTGCCCCTGATCCAGCGGGTGGAGGCTGGGGCCTCCGAGCTGGAGCGCCGGGCCTGGCGGCGGGGGAGCAGCGGCGAGGGGTGGCACCAGCCCTTTAACCGTGCTGGCATCCCCACCGTCCTGCTGATCTGGGAAGATGCCGAGCAGGATTTTTACTCGCTCGCCGACACTGCCGACAGTATCGACCTCGACCGGCTGGCGTCCAGCGGCGAGATTCTTACTCTGGCTGTATCGTGGTTGGAGGGCCAATGAAAACGGGGAGACGGTTTGTCGTCGTCGGCACGTCCGGCTCTGGCAAGACGACGATGGCGCGCCGCATCGCGCGGCGACTGGGCATCCCTCACATCGAACTGGACGCACTCTATTGGGGGCCGCACTGGAGCCCGTCCACGCCGGAGAGCTTTCGCGCCCGAGCGGCCCAGGCGCTCGAAGGGGACGCCTGGGCCGTCGACGGCAACTATAGCATAGTGCGCGACATCATCTGGAGCCGGGCCGACACATTGGTCTGGCTCAACTACTCCCTGCCGGTGATCATGGGCAGGGTGGTGTGGCGCACGTTGCGGCGGGTGGTGACGCGGGAAGAACTGTGGAGCGGGAACAGAGAGTCGCTGCGCACAGCCCTGTTCAGCCGTGATTCGATTATCCTCTGGGCGCTCCAGACCTACTGGCGGCGGCGCAGGAATTACCCCCGCCTGCTCGCGCAGCCGCAACACGCCCACCTCACGGTGGTCCACCTCCACTCCCCACGGGAGGCGGAAGCGTGGCTGGCGGGCCTGAGGAGCTAGTTTTACCCTCCTCCGTTGCTCAGACCGCGGCCTAACAAATAGCCCGCCGTGCCGGAGAGAATCGTCACCGCGCCGTCCGGTTCGATGCTGCCGTTCATCGCCAGGACCAGCACCGCCTCGATGATAGTGACGACCGCCACCCCCTCCACGACGAACCTAAAGTAGCGCGGCTGCCACGCCCCCTTGCGCAGGACGAACACAGCCAGGACACCCAACACCGCCAGCGCCACTGTGGCCGACGTGCCCACGAGGATGGCGACTATCAGGGGTTGGTTCTCAAAGACCTGTGGTTTCTGCGGCGTTACCTCCGGCGGCGGTTCGATGGCCATTCTCGTCTGCGCGCGTGCCAACTCGACCCCGCTGACAGAGATGATGGCTGTGTTGTCCGCCATAGTGGACTCGCCTATCTCGTTGGTCAGGCGCACTCTGTAGGAGACGGCCTCCTCGGTCCCGGCTTCGAGCGGCTCCGGAAGCGTCCACTCGACTGCACCATCCACCTCGCGTCCGCCGCCAGAGATGTTGCTGACCTCGGCGACGACCCGCTCGTCGAAATCGTCCTGCACCACCACGTTGGAGGCAGGGACCTCGCCCGAGTTCACAAAGCGAATGGTAAAGCGAAGCGTGTCGCCTGGCTCGATAGCGCCGCCGTTCAGGTCCTCGCGCTCTCGCTCGATGCTCAGCAGCGGCGTGTGCAGCTCAAAGCTATCGGCGGCCGAGATAGGCTCAACGCCGACGGCGCGCATCGTGGCCTGGGCATTCACGTCGATCGTGCCCTGCGAGAGGGTTGGCTTTAGCGTCGCCTCGTAACTCACCTCGCCGCCGCTGCCCCCGGCCGACACGGTCCCCAACTCCCAGCGGATGACATTCCCCTCTTGTTGTCCCTCGCTGGTGATATTCGCCACCGACTCCATCACCGTTCCATCAAAGGTCTCTTCCAGGACGACCCCCGTTGCGTCGGCCGTGCCGCTGTTGCTGTAACGGATGATATAGCGCACGGTGTCACCGGGGACAATGTTCCCATCGCCGTCCACCCGCTCTCGCCGCCGGGTGAGCACCAGGGTTGGCGCGCGGATCGTCAGCTCGACAGAGACCTGAGCTACCCTCACACCATCGGCATAGATCACAGCGTTGTTCGAGACCGACGTTGTCCCGGCCGCGAATGAATCGGCCGCCGTCGCCTCGTAGCTGGCTCGCCATTCCGCGCCGGGTGCCAGGTCGCCCAGTTGCCAGCTCAGAATATCCCCGTCGTTCTGCGCTGCCGCACCGCCCAGGTCGGGCGAGGAGAGCACCTCGATGGCAGGAAAGGCGATCTGATCGTAGTCATCCTGCACGGTCACGTTCGTCGCTGTCACCTCCCCGCTGTTGGTGACGACAATCTCGAAGAGGACGGTTTGCCCCGGGCCGATGGAATCGGTGTCCGCTGTCTTTACGATGTCCAGTTGGGGGCTACCCTCCTGGGCCAGAGCGGGTCGGATCAGTAATACCCCCAGCAGCGAGGCGCACAGCGCAACCCCACCCAACAGGTACTGCCAGAACATTTGCTTCTTCATAGTGCCCCTCCTTGGCATCTGTCCGAAAGGTTCGCCGGACGGTCAGTAGTAGAAAACCGGGGCGACAGTTCGTGGCTTGCTGTGCAGAATCGGCGCCCCTTTTGCCCTGTGCTTGAACAGTAGTCACGCTGCCTGAACCAATCCCACTCTCCACCGCTATCTCTCTGCCCGGCTTTTCGACGGCACGGCACGCACTCTGGATTTTACACCATTCTGAAAGATTATGCACGTTTCTGGACTCGCGACATCCGGCCTCGGTCAGGCTTGTCGTTGGTCAGTTCCCCTCGAAAAGCTCCAGGTACTCGCCGTATCCCTCTTCTGCCATCTCCTCCTTGGGAATGAAGCGCAGGGCGGCAGAGTTAATGCAATAGCGCAGGCCGGTGGGCGGCGGCCCGTCGTGGAAGACATGCCCCAGGTGAGAGTCAGCATACCTGCTGCGCACCTCGACCCTGCTCATAAACAGAGAGCTGTCCCCCCGCTCCACGATGTTGTCCGGTTCCAACGGCCTGGTGAAGCTGGGCCAGCCGCTTCCGGAGTCAAATTTGTCCAGGGAGCTAAAGAGCGGCTCGCCGGAGACCACATCGACATAGATGCCTTCCCGATGGTTGTCCCAGTACTCGTTCTGGAAGGCAGGTTCTGTCCCATTTTCCTGAGTGACGTTGTATTGCCAGGGCGTGAGCATTGCCCTCAATTCGCTCTGGGACGGCCTCTGAGTGTCCATCCAGAATCCATGCTCTCCCTCGGGGAGCGGCGTCGGAGAAGGGGCTGCGCGCCACGCCGATCACGCTGGTGGAAGCGGGCAGAACGCCCTCGCAGGTCAGGCTGTGCAGTGCCGGCACCAGCTTGCGCCGCGTCAGATCGCCCGAAGCGCCAAAGATGATGATGGTGACGTTCTGTCGTTCCACCTTGGCTCGCCTTTCTCACTGCGTGTCCACCGAACTGGTTGCGCATCGCTGCCAGCAGCTTGGCCCCGTAACTCTCGTCCTGCCGGCTGACGAAACGCATCATCAACGCCAGGGTGATGACCGGCGCGGGCACGTCCTGGTCGATCGCCTCGAACACCGTCCAGCGGCCCTCGCCGCTATCAGAGACCCAACCCTGGATGTCGCTCAGCTCGGCATCCTCGGCCAGCGCCCCGGCGGTCAGGTCCAACAGCCAGGAGCGGATCACGCTGCCGTAGCGCCAGACCTCGGCGACCTGGTGCAGGTCCAGATGGAAATCCTCCTTGGCCTTGAGTATCTCGAATCCCTCGGCGTAGGCCTGCATCATGCCGTATTCGATCCCGTTGTGCACCATCTTGACGAAATGACCGGCGCCGCTGGGGCCGACGCGTCCCCATCCCATATCCGGCGCGGGGGCCAGCGTCTCCAAGATCGGACGCAGTCGCTCGACAATCTCCTCCTCACCTCCGATCATCATGCTGTATCCCTCGGCGAGCCCCCACACGCCGCCGCTGGTACCCACGTCCACCAGGTGCAGCCCGCGCTCAGAGACCCTGGCGGCCCGGCGCAGCGTGTCCTTATAGTTCGAGTTTCCGCCGTCAACGATGACATCGCCCGGCGCGAGGACGTCCAGCAGCGCATCCACCGTCTGCTCGGTCGGGCTGCCGGCTGGGACCATCACCCACGCAGTTCTGGGGGGGGAGAGTTGGGTGCTGATTCCTTGTAGCGATTCCACTGCCGTCACGTTCGCTTCTTCCTCTGCCAGTGCCATGGCCTTTTCCGGCGAGCGATTGTAGGCTACCACGCGGTGACCTCCGCGCGCCAGCCGGCGGGCCATATTGGCCCCCATCTTGCCCAGACCAACCATTGCCAATTCCATCGCACTATCCTCCTATCGCATGGTGCGCCACGTTCACGGGTGCATTCGGATCGTCCACGATCCAGCGCTCGTCCGGCAACCGCTCGGCGCAGAGTCTCTCGCGAGAGCACACCAGGCCTGCGTTCGAGCGCGCTGCGGAACGCGGCTGGCGACCTGCGACCCCGGTCGTTCATCCGGGATTACGCCGGGAGCGGCAAAGATGACCAGACAAACTGCTAGTACGACTCGATGTCTCGCAATCTCCCCACGACGTCTTTGCCCAGGTGAAAGCGGATCACGCGCCGTCCGGCGTTCAGGAGCGCCTGCCGGTCGCCCAACGCCTGGGCCGCCTTGAGCACGCCAAAGGTCATCGTCGAGTGCGGCGAACCCGCCTCGTCGGGGATGGGCACATCCTGCGGGTCATCGGCAGTGAGCTGGATAAAGAGGCCGTTGCCCCGGTCCCCCTTGTGCAACTGACCAGTGGAGTGGAGGAAACGCGGCCCGTAACCAAGCGTCGTCGCCAGCCGATACCGATCGCGCAGACGCACCCGCAGGGCCGTCAACAGAGCGTCGGTCTCGGCGGTGGGCTGGACGTAAGCCTGGAGCGCAATGTAATCGCCCGGACGGGCCTGAGAGAGAAAGGTATCCAGGGCTTGGGCGGTGAGGGGGGCCGCCTCGACAGCCGGGAGTGCGCCCCGCTGTTTGTATTCGGCTACCATCTCCCGGGCCAGCACCTTGGACGCCTCGACGTCCGGCTGGTCGAAGGGGTTGATGGACAGGCGATAGCCGGCCACGGCGGTCGCCATCTCCCACAGGAAGAACTGTGCGCCCAGGTCGTACAGGCCGTGCAGGTGCAGGCGCACAACCGGGTGACCTGCCTCTTCCAGGGCCTGAACCGCTGCATCGTGGGTATCGTCGCCCTCCAGGCGCAGGTGGACAAAGAGACGGTCGTCACCGTAGACAGCAGGCGGCCCCATCGGCTCGCCCACAACCGGTAGGATGCCCTTGCCCTCTTTGCCGGTGGACTCGGCGATCAGTTGTTCCACCCAGTCGCCAAAGCTGGCGATTGTCGGTGACGTGATCAGCGTCACCTTATCCCGCCCGGCCTGGGCCAGTTCGCCCATTATCGCGCCCAGGCGAGCGCCGTTGTTGTCGCCCTCACTATCGCAGTTGCGGGCCATCGTCAGCGCGCGATTGAGCAGCTCTTCCACATCCACGCCGGCCAGCGTCGCTGGGAGCAGCCCAAAGTAAGAGAGGGCCGAGTAGCGCCCGCCGATGTTCGGGTCGTTGAGAAAAGCTGCTCGGAAATTGTGCGCCTGGGCAATGTCGACCAGCTTGCTGCCGGGATCGGTGATAGCGACCAAGTGCTCTCCGGCTCGCTCCTCACCCACGGTTCGGACCAGCCGGTTGTAAAAGAACTTGAAGAAGGAGAGGGTCTCGACCGTGCTGCCCGACTTGGTAGCGACGATGAACAGAGTTTTGGAAAGGTCGAGTCTTTCGGCGTGAGCCAGCACAGCGCCGGGAGCGGTGCTATCGAGCACGGCTAGGTCCAGGTGGGGGCGACCCTCGCGGTTGTCCCTTTTGCCCCCCAACGTCTTGCCCAAGACCTCTGGAGCCAGACTGGAGCCGCCCATTCCCAGCAGCAGCGCGTCGGTGTAACCATCCTTTCGCACCGCCTCGACCAGTGACTCCATGCGGGGGATATTCTCAAGCATCACCTCGGCGGTATGCAACCAGCCCAGCCGGTTCGTGATCTCGGCCGGCTCCGGCTTCCAGACGGTGTGGTCGTGGGCCCAGATGCGTTCCATGATCCGCTGGGTCTTGATTTCGGCCAGGGCCGCGTCAACCGCGCCCTGGTACGGGCCAAGATTGGCGCTCATAAACTGCCAGCCAGCCAACGGTCTCTCCCGCTTCGCGGCAATACTGGACATCAGCGCCTCAAAGGAACGGCGGATATAGTCAAGCCAGATGGACTGGCCCAGGGCGGCCAACTTTTGTATCTTGGTCATTCCGGTTCTCCAGTGGGTGTCGTCTTTTCTTCCTCCGCTGGATTCAACTGCACCCAGTAGCGGTTTCTAGAGAGAGATGTGTAGGTGACTCCGAGCCACTCGAAAACGGCGGGCGGGATGCCGATGTCGGCCAGGTAGAGGTCGCCGGGCGCGCGCTGAAGCCCGGTCTTGGGCAGGGCCAGGGTGAGCGTGCGCGTGGGGCGCACCGCCGCCCCGGCGTTTCCCTTGTGGTCGCGTCCAGGCCAGAGGGCACGTCCAGCGAGAGCACCTGCGCCGCGTGTTGGTTGCACAACTCGATCAACTCGGCGACCCTCCCCCGGGGTGCACCGCGCAGGCTGTAGCCTATCAGCGCGTCCACGACGAGTTCCGCCCGGCGGATCGCGTCTCGAGCGTGGGACGGGGCCAGCGGCTGCACTCCCGCCGCCATCAGGGTTCGGAGTTGGTGACGCGCTGGCCCGGTCAGCGCTGTTGCCTCCCTGCTCAGCACGACCGAGACCGCGAGGCCCCGGTTGTGCAGATGGCGGGCGCAGCACAGTCCTCCGCCGCCGTTGCCGCCCGGCCCGGCCAGGACTGCTACCTCGCCTCGTGCCCCACCGAGCATAGCCATCACATTCTCGGCCAGGTTTCGCCCGGCGTTCTCCATCATCTGCAAGATTCCCAGGCCGAACTCGTCCACCGCGATGCGGTCCACCTCCCGCATCTGAGCGGCAGTGAGGGCCGGCACCGAGAGACCATCTTCAGTGCGGAACATTGTCACATCTCCAGGTCATGGGCGGAAAGCTGTTGCCCAGGTAGACGCCGGTGGTGGTCAACACTTTGAGGGCCAGATTGCTCGCCTCCGCTCCTGGGATAGAGACCAAGGCGTGGAGTGGCCCGGTCAGTGATGACGGCAAAGCTGAATGTCTGGGCTGTGCCGTAGTCCATCGTGCGGGTCCAGAGACTTATTGTACTCGTGTCGTAATCCTGCGCCAGTTCGCTCTCGATCTAGGTGCTGTCGCCGTCAAGGGTTGTTGTTCGCATCCCAGGCACTCCCATCATGCCAGGCGTGGGAGCCAAAGTCGGCCCCGTAGGTGACGTGGGGATGGTCGGAGGCGTTCAGCCACAAGCTGTGGTCGGTCATCCTCTGGAACTATTCGAGGGCATCAACCCGCCTGATGCCCCAGGCGGTCAGAGGATAGCCAGGATGGCGCGGTGCAGCCCGATGCGTATTTGGCCTGGGCGACCACGGGCGGCGGGAGCGGCCGGCTACGTCACGGTCAACGGGGTTGACTCGCCCATGCAGGCTCCACCTCCACCATTTCAAACTGGCTGTTGTACAGTTCGGCGTAAAAGCCGCTCCATGCCAGCAACTCCTCGTGCGTACCCTGCTCCACGATGTTGCCATCGCGCATCACCAGGATCAGGTCCGCGTCGCGGA
>JAOZPF010000270.1 GCA_029932895.1 Anaerolineae bacterium
ACTCGACCCTGCGCTTGGCGTTGAGATTACCCTCCAGGTAATGACACTCGCCCTCCAGTCAGCCAGCGACCATCAGCCCGTCCACGCCGCGCTCAAAGGCGTGGAGCATCTCCAGCGGCTCTACCTGACCGGAGCATGGCACTTCGATGAGCCGCACGTTCGTCGGGTAGCGCAGCCGCATCGCCCCAGCCAGGTCGGCAGCGGCGTAGGCGCAGTGACGGCAGCAAAAGGCCAATATTTTTGGTTCGAACTGTTCCTGTGCGCTCATATCCACTCCCAGGCGACTAGCAATGGGGCAATGGACAATGGGACAATGGACAATGGGACAATGAACAATGGGACAATGAACAATGGGACAATGAACAATGGGACAATGAACAATGAGACAATGGATAATGAGACAATGAACAATGACATATCGTCACCACCTGGTTTTGCTACTGGTGCTTTGACGAGCATTCTTGATGATAGTATACAAGATACGAACGAGTTCGTCACTTTCCTGGATCAACGCCCCAATCGGGTCGTCCTGGAGCAAAGTTGCCCGAACGACACGCAGCCAATAACGAGTCTCTCGTGCCTCCTTATGAGCGATACTCATCTTGTGAATAAAGTCCCGTTTGGATTCGGCCGCATCAGCCTCCTCCACGTTAGCCTCAACAGATGTAGCCGACCGTACGACTTGTTTGCCTATCTCGGACCCAGCGGTAGTACGCGGTAGCTGATTGACCAACTTGACCACCCGCACCGCAAACCTGAACGTCCGCTCCTGAATATCAAATCTCCGTCCCCCCTCACTTCTTCCCGCCCCCACTCTCTCCGTATGTCTCATCTCTGCGTACTTTGTGTGCTTCATTGTTCACCGCTTCGTTGTTCATTGCCTCATTGCCTCATTGTTCATTGCTCGATTGCCTCATTGTTAATTGCCTCATTGCCCCATTGTCCATTGCCTCATTGCCCCATTGCTCACTGCTCCAAAAGCGCGGCGATCTTGGCCTCCATCTGTACATCGCGGTAGTGAAGCAACTGGATCGCCCGTGCCGGGCACTCGCCAGCGCATACTCCGCAGCCGTGGCACTGAGCCGGCTCGATATAGGCCGCGCCCTGAATCCCACCCGCCCCGGCGAGGTCGGCCCGAATCTGGGGGATGTGGTAAGGGCAAATGCGAACGCAGGTCAGACAGCCGACACACTTTTCCGGGTCCACCTGCGCTACGACCCCACCCACCTCCAACACATCCCGGCTCAAAATGGTCGCCGCGCGAGCGGCAGCCGCCTGGGCCTGAGCAATGGCCTCTCCCAGAAACTTGGGATAGTGAGCCATCCCCGCCAGGAAGAACCCGTCCGAGCTAAAGTCCACCGGGCGCAGTTTGACATGAGCTTCGAGGAAGAACCCGTCCAGGTCAACCGGGAGCTTGAGCCGCGCCGCCAGTTCGTGCGCCCCCTCGGAGGGCACCACCGGCATACTCAGGACAACCAAGTCGGGCTCTAGGACCAACTCCTGCCCTAGCGATTCCTCCCAGACCGATACTTCGAGGTGATCGCCGCTGGCAGACGAACCTCCCGCCGCGACCCGCACCTCCGGTTTGCGGTCGAAATCATAGTGGACAAACAACACCCCCGCCCGGCGGGCCTCGCTATAGATCCGCTCCTTGAAGCCAAAGGTGCGGATATCGCGGTAGATAACGGTTATCTGCGCGTCTGGTTTGTGACGTTTGAGCATCAATGCGTTCTTGAGCGCCGTCGTGCAGCAGATGCGGGAGCAGTATCTCTCTGCCGGCCCCACGCACTGGATCATCACCACGGAATCCGGCAAACTGGTGGACCGATCGGCTCCCGCCCCCTCTCCCAACTCGCCAGTCTTCCAGGTCGCCAGCACCCGCTCGAACTCCTGTTGGGTCAGGATGCGGGGGTCGCTCCCATAACCGTACTCCGGACCCCGATACTCGACCCCGCCAGTGGCGATGATCGCCGCTCCGTGGCGCACCTCGAACTCGCCCTCCGGCCCACGCAAACGCGAGACAAAATTGCCCATAAAGCCGCTGGTACTGAGCAACTCTGTTTTCAGGTGCACCGTGATCAGAGGATCAGCCTCGACCTTTGCCACCAACTCGCGGGCATAGGCGCGGGGGTCGAGCCACATCCGCGCCCCCACCCCAGTCGCCTCCTGGAGGGAGTGATAGAGACGCAGCAGGTTCCCGCCCAGACGGTCCTCGCGTTCCACCAGATGAACCGGAAAGCCCTGCCGCGAGAGCACCAGCGCCCCGTTCATCCCCGCCGGCCCGCCGCCAACCACCAGGGCAGCTTTCTGCACCTGCACCTCGGTCTTGGTGAGCGGCCGCAACTGCGCTGCCTTTGCCACCGCCATCCGCACCAGGTCCCGTGCCTTTTCTGTGGCCCCATCCCAATCATCGGGGTGAACCCAAGAGCACTGGTTGCGGATGTTGGCCATCTCAAAGAGGTTGGGGTTCAACCCAGCCTGGCGGATGGCATCCTGGAAGAGCGACTCGTGGGTGAGCGGGGTGCAGGAGGCAACGACGACGCGGTTGAGGCCAAGCTCCTTGGTCGTTTGGGTGATATGGCGAACCGTGTCCTGTGAGCAAGTATACAGATTGTCCTCGGCGTGGACCACCCCTGGCAATGAGGCGGCGTACTCGGCCACCCCCGGCACGTCCAGGAAGCCAGCGATATTGGAACCGCAGTGGCAAACAAAGACACCTATTCGCGGCTCCTCGCCCGTCACGTCCCGCTCTGGCACGTCTGGCTCGGCCTCCGTCCGCGTCCAACGAGCCGGTGCCAGCAACGCTCCCGCCAGCCCCGCCGCCCCGCTGGCCTCCACCACCGACTCAGGAATGTCCTTGGGCTCGCGGAACGGCCCCAGGGCAAAGACGCCCGGCCTGGTGGTCTCGAGGGGGGCAAAGGGAGAGGTGCGGCAAAAGCCATACTCGTCCAGTTCGACCCCTACTCGCCGCCCCAGTTCCCGCGCCCGTTCGGGGATTTCCATGCCCACGGAGAGGACCACCAGGTCGAAAGTCTCCTCCCGGAGCTGACGCCCCTCAGTCACATAATGCAGCACGAGATCGTGGCTGCGCGGGTCCTCTTTGACTGCCGAGATGCGGCAACGGACATAGCGGATGCCGTACCGCTCCCGCGCCCGCCGGTAGTACTCCTCGTACCCCTTGCTAAAGGCCCGCATGTCCATCATAAAGACCGTGATCTCGGTCTCCGGCTCGTGCTCGATAGAGAGAATGGCCTCCTTGGTGGCGTACATACAGCAGACGGAGGAGCAGTAATCATGCTTCTGGTCGCGGGAGCCAACGCACTGGATAAAGGCAATGCGTCTCGGCGTCTCGCCATCCGATGGGCGTTGCACGTGACCCTGGGTGGGGCCAGCCGCGCTGAGCAGCCGCTCGAACTGGAGCGAGGTGACGACGTTGGGGTAGCGGCCCCAGCCATACTCGCCCGATTCCTCCGCGTCATACGCCTCAAAGCCCGGGGCCAGCAGGACCGCGCCGACCTCGATATCGCGGACCTGCTCCACCATCTCGTGGTTGATGGCGTCGGCCTGGCAGGCGTAGACACAGCTCAGGCACTCGGAGCAGACACCACAAGCCAGACAGCGGGCCGCCTCCTCCTGGGCCTGCTCGTCGGTGTATCCGGCGACGACTTCCTCAAATGTAGAGAGTCGCTCTTCAACAGGGAGCTCGTCCATCGGCACCCGCGGCTGGATATGCACCTCTCCCCGCGCCACCCGCTCCTCGATCTCCATCCCGGT
>JAOZPF010000271.1 GCA_029932895.1 Anaerolineae bacterium
CAGGGAGATAAAGCGTGGCAGCCGCTGTGATAGGAGCACGCATCCCAGTCCGATGGCGGTGGAATAGGCGAGCATAAAGAGATAGTCGAGGCCGAGGCTGAGGGCGGCATAGACCCTGGCCTCCTCATCCCACGAAGCGACGATGCGCTGCGCGGCGTCGGGCTGCCCCGCCAGCTCGAAGGAGACGATGCCGGAGGGGGCAGCGGCAGTGCGCAGCGGCACGTCGAGCAGGTTCAAAGCCATCATCACGGCTATCGTCAGGCAAAAAAGCAGGACGAAAGTGCGCTTTTGCCCTCGTGGGGACAGCGCGGCAAAGGGTTGTGGAAATGTCATCTTGACCTCACTTTTGCTATATATTTGTTACCTGTGGGGCAAGCCACTGGGTTTACGGCCAAGCGCATGTGTCGGCGGTAGGGGCAGACCTGTGTGTCTGTCCTCACCGGGCGAACACAGGCCCGCCTCTGCTGAAACTGACGAGCTGACTCCTGAGCAGTTGGTATCTGCGTCGCTCACATCTCAGCCCCGTACCGTTTCAGCACCCGCTGCGCCAGCAGGGTCAGCCACGGCGACGGGGTGCGCTTTTGCCCAAAACTCCAGCCTTTCCAGGCGCGCCACACAGAGCCGGCGGTAAAGCGGCCTGACTCATCCGCCGCTGCGGCCACGATACCGACCATCTCGCGCAGCCGTTCGTCCTGCCGCAACCAGGGAAAGCGGGTCAGAACGTCGGTGACGTGCAGCACGTCGTACCAGATCAGCGGGGCCTTGAGCTTGGCAAACCCGCTCCCCATAGCAAAGAGGTACGGTCGCCGCTCTTGGCGCTGCTGCCATAACGTGAGCAGTGCTTCCGCCCCCGTCCGCGCCGCCTCCTCCCCGTCCCACCCCGGCATCTGCGCGATCGTCTTGAGCATAACCAGCGTGGCGTAGGGGCAGGGATCGGCCTTGCGCCCCGGCCCTCTGAAACCGCCGAGTTCCGGTGTCGCCGCGCAGGGCCAGCCGTTCTCGCGCAGCAGGCTCTGCAGATGGCGCATTGCCTGGCGCACCCGTTCGTCGTGCCCCAATCCAAACCCAGCCATGGCATAGACGAGCAGCGGCGCGTCACACAACATCCATGCCCACTGCTCCTCGCCCCGTCCGCCATAGCGTGGGGCGATGTTGACCAGTATCTGGAACACCCCCTCGGCAGCGCGGTGTGCCAGAACACGCCTCAGCACTGGCTGCAGGGCGGGGTCGCTGTTGCGCAGCCCCAGGTCGGCGAGAAAGGTGAGCTTGTGTAACGGGTGACCGGCGGCCTTGTGGCTCTTGAGCGCCGGTCGCGGCCACTCGGTCAGCTCCTCCAGCAGAGCTTGCACCAGCGGGTGGGCGAGCATAGCCTGCCGGGCGGCCTGCACCCGCGGGTCACTTTCCGGCTGGTCCAACAGGTCCAGGCGGGTGTGGTACTCAACCCAGGGCGGTGCAGCCAGCAGCCAGGCGACCAGCTCGTCCATAACGTCATTGCGGCGGGGTAAAGACGCCCACCACCTCGGCCTGGCTGATGACGTGGCCTTCCATCGCTGCCAGTACCTGTGCCATCGTCGCCGCCGCCGGCAGGTCGAGAGTGGTGTCTAGGGCATAGAGGGCAAAGGCGTAGCGATGCTCTCCCCCCGGACAGGGGCCATCGTATCCCACCAGCTTGATCGGCGCGCCGCTGGGAAAAGTGTCCCCCGCGGCGGCGAACTGGGCAAAGTCATTGCTCCCTTGCATCTCCCCGCTATCTAGATTCTCCCCCGCTGGCACGTCCTCGGCGTACCCTGTGGTGGTTGGTGGAATGTTGTAGACAATCCAGTGGGCAAACCCCTGCGCGGTGGAAGCGCCGGATTCGGTTCCCGCGTCCAGGTCATAGAGCAGCAACAAGAGGCTTTCTGCCTCGGCGGGCACGCCCGACCATTCCAGCGGCGGCGAGACGTTGTCGCCAAAGCAAGAGTGCCGCTCTGGAATCTGCCCGCCCGGCGCAAAGGCGGTAGTAGAGATCTCGAGCACCGCAGGGGGCGCCGTCGCGGTCGGCGGCAGTGTCGCGGTCGCGGCGGCCTGCTCCTGCGCCGCCGCAGTGACCGTATCATCTGGCTGTGGCTCGGCCCCGCAACCGCTGACGGCGAGAAAAAGAATTGCGACCAGTAATGGTAGAGTAGCTCTCTTCACAACAATACACCTCCGTTGCCCTGCCAAAGCCAACCCTGCTGTTGACAGCCGCTGGCGATACATCATCAACCGCCCAGAAGCAGCGCGCCGTCGGATGGGCAACTTGCTTCCCTTTGACGTGACCCCGAGCTGCTGGATTGGCGTTTCCTGGTCGTGACGCAATTTTACCACAGCTCGTGGCACAGGCCAAAACCCTGTTCAATTAGCCCGAACGGTGGTAAAATGACGCCCTTGCCCAGAGGTAGATCACGATTATAGGCAACTGCTCAGGTATGTGACGAAGAATCTCCGTCGGCATATCAGGCCACGAATTTCACGAATCACACGAACTTTTTACCCTTGCTTTCGTGCAATTCGTGGCGAGAAAAGGCGGGGTTTGGCTCGATTTCCGGGTCAGCCCGAGTAGTTGCAATTATAGAGGAAAGTATGCAAATTGGCATTGTTGGGCTGCCCAACAGCACCAAGACCACCATCTTTAACGCCCTGACCCACAGCCAGGTGGAAACGACTGCCTACAGCACCGGGCAGGTCGAGACCCACAGCGCCATAGTGCCCGTCCCCGACCCCCGTGTGGACCGGTTACGCGAGATGTTCCGTCCCCGTCAGACGACATACGCGCGGATACAGTACAATGACATCGCCGGGTTGCGGATCGGCATCGGGCGGGAGGGCGGGTTGAGCGGGCCGCTACTCAACGCCATCGCCCGCAACGACGCCTTGCTGCACGTGGTGCGCGCGTTCGAGGACGAGAGCGTGCTCCATCCCGGCGGACCCGTGGATCCCGCCCGCGACCTGGCGGCGCTGGATTTCGAGTTTCTTTTCTCCGACCTGTTGATTGTGGAGCGGCGGATGGAGCGATTGGAACACGATCTCGCCCGCAAGGGGGCCTACCCCGAACGCCAGGCCGACCAGCGCGAGATAGACCTGCTGGCGCGGGTCCGGGAAGCTTTGGAGCGGGAGGTCCCACTCCGCGACCTCCCGCTGACCCCGGAGGAGGAGAAGCGGCTGCGCGGCTACCAGTTTCTCACCGCCAAGCCCGTGCTGGTATTGCTCAATGTGGGGGATGAAGGGAGCGATGACCCGGACGCATACCTCAGCTATCCACACCACCGCGCTGCTGTCACTTGCCTGCACGGCTCGTTGGAGATGGAGATCGCCGCGCTGAGTCCTGAGGAGGCGGAGCTGTTTTTGGCCGAGTACGGTATTGCAGAGCCAGGGCTGAACCGCATGATCCGCCTGAGCTATGAGCTGCTGGGTTTGCAGTCCTTTTTCACCGTCGGCGAGGACGAGGTGCGCGCTTGGACCATCCCACAAGGGGCCAGCGCTATTGAGGCCGCCGGCGCAATTCACTCCGACCTGGCGCGGGGGTTCATCCGCGCCGAGACGGTGAGCTATGATGACCTGGTCGTTGCCGGGTCTATGGCTGAGGCTCGCAAGCAAGGACACGTCCGTCTGGAGGGGCGGGATTACACGGTGCGAGATGGGGATGTCTTGAACATTCTTTTCAACGTCTGAGCTATGCGCGGTTTTTCCCCCCTCTCTATCTACTGCCATTTGACCTTTGGCCCCTCTCAGGTAGAATACCTCCTATGACAAT
>JAOZPF010000043.1 GCA_029932895.1 Anaerolineae bacterium
TCTGTGAGCCCGGACGTTCACGTCCGGGCGGGCTTACTCTACAGGGAGACTATTGGCTTTCCGGACAGGCTCTTGGTGTCACGTATTCTTCCATCAGCGCGCCCAATACCTCATCCCTTTTGCCCAATCTCTCTTTCAGATGTTTTTACCTGTCGCCGCAGCTTCTTCGTCTCCGCATCATTTATACTAACTGAGGAGGAAGAAACCGCCGGCACATCCGAGCGGCAAATCACGGCGCAAAATTCGATAGCAGCAGCGGCAGATAGACATGCCGCCAGTTTCCTCCCACCCCTATTTCGTCAGCACCGATATCATAGCCCGGGCCTGACGGCCTCAAGTCGCCGTCTACATCTATTCTCACGCCCACGTCCACACCCTTGTCTGCGGCCCACGAACTGGAGGTGATGTGATAATCCCCGCCAGTCGGGTTCACAAAGGCCGGGTCACCGTTATAGTCGTTGTGGGTATTGATCGTCCCGCCGCCCAACACATCAAAGTCATTGTCGTACCACAGCGTGCTCTCCAACGTGGCGGTGGTGCCAGTCGCAGCAGAGACGCCCGTACCCAGCCCGGAGAGGATGGTGTTGGTCAAATACACGGTGCTGCTGTTCTCCAGATGGGCACCGCTCCAACCGTTGTCGGCGATGGTGTTGAAGCGAGCATAGCCGGAAGCATCACTCGCCCGCAACCCGTCCTGCCCGTTGCCAACGATGATGTTGTTGTCCAACGCAAAAGAGGCCTGCACGACATAGACCCCACCCCACCAGTTGCCATAGACCGTGGTGCGGCTCATGTCCAGGTGACCGCCCTCCACATAGACGCCGCCCCAATCATTGCCATGTACAGAACTCTGCGTGATAGTGACCGCCCCGCTGTCGTCCGTGGCTCTGATGCCGTAATGAGTGTTGCTGACGACAACACAACTGTCAACTGTCGGTGTGACGAAATAGCTGAGATAGATGCCGCCGCTACCTCCGCCATCCCGGTTGTCAAACACCGAGAGATCGGCGAGTGACGCCGCAGAATGGAAGGCGACGGCAATGCCGCCGCCGTTGTTGGAAACGGCCTCGTTCCCCTGCACCACGCCATCGGTAAAAGTGAGAGCGCTGCCCTGGTTGACCCACACGCCGCCGCCGTATTGGCTGCCCGTGTTGCTCAACACCTGAACAGCGGTTATGGTCGCCGCCGAGCCATAGTTAACGGCGATTCCGCCCCCGCTCCAGCCGGCACTGTTGCTAACGACCCGCGTGTTGCTGATGACTGCCGAGCTGCCGTTATAGACATTAATGCCGCCACCATACCAGGCAGTAGCGTTGTTGTCTCTCACCTCGCCGCCGACGATGGTAGCCTCAGCAGAGGTGCGGACGAAATAGCCGCCGCCACTGCCAAAGGCACTGTTGCCCGACACCTGAGTGTATTCGATTATTGGGGTCGAGTTATTGATGACGAACAACCCTCCACCTCCGGTTGAGGCACTGCCTCCCAAAGCCTGATTGTCCCGCACGACAAGGCTACTGATGAACGGCGAAGAGTCGGTGGTGATGTATATGCCACCGCCGCTGTTGCTGGCAATGTTGCCCCGCACCTCCCCGCCGACGATGGTAGGTGTGGACAAGGTGGTCACTTCGATGCCGCCGCCGTCCCGTGCCGTATTGCTCAGCACCTGCACGCCGACGATGGTTCCATACGAGCGGTCGCTGACGCGGATTCCGCCGCCCGACCCGGTGGCGTTGTTGCCGATCACCTGCGTGCCGCTGAACATCGCCACAGACCTAAAGTCCAAGTCCAGCCCACCGCCTTTCTCGGCCTCGTTCCCCTGCACCAGCCCGTCCGTAAAGCCAAGCGCGCTGTCCTGGTTGACCCACACGCCGCCGCCGGTAGAAACGGCAACGTTGCTCAACACCTGAACGGCGGTGATGATCGCCGCCGAGTCATAGTCAACGGCGATTCCGCCCCCGCACCAGCCGGCATTGTTGCTAATGACCCGTGTGCCGCTGATGATCGCGATGCTGGTATCATGGACGCTCAAACCGCCGCCGTACCAGGAAATGGTCGCGTTGGCCCGCACCTCACCGCCGATGACGACCGCCATAGAGCCAGTGGCAAAATGGAACCCCCCGCCGTCCCGAGCGGCGGTGTTGCTCAACACAGAGACGTGGCGAAACGTAGGCTGAGCGCCGTCATAGACGCGCACCCCGCCGCCGCTGGCATTGGTCGCGTTGTTGCGGATGACACAGTCTTCGATCAGCGGCGCAGCCAGGTTCGTAATGTCCACCCCACCGCTATCGGAGACGCTCTTGCCGTGCTGGATGGTGAACCCGCGCAGGACGGCGCTGTTGGTGATGTCTTCCCCGTCAGCAATGACCAGTGGGCCGCGCAAGTACCCACCGTCAACGATCGTCACACCAGCCCCCGCGCCACTGATGACTATGCCGGGCCGGAGTTCAAAAGGCTCGCTAAAGGTGCCGGCCGCCACTATGACTACATCCCCGCTCACGGCGCGACTGATCACGGCGTAAGGAATGGTGCGGCAGGGAGAAACTGCCGGTCCGCAAGTCGGGTCGTCAGTGCCGGTGAGGCTGACATAGATGGTGCCAGGATCGGCGCGAACTGCCTGCGGCGGACTGTTCAACAGCACCGACAGGACCAGCACCAATCCCAAGCCAAAGGTGAATGCAAAGAGTGTGTATTTGATTTTCATCGCTTGTTTCTCCTGTCCTTCTCTTTCCTGCATGTGCCTGGATTACCTCTGGAGCAGAGGCAGATAGCAACGATACAGAACGGGCGCCATGATCGCCTGCGCTGGCCCATAGAACTCGCTCCCGCCGTATACGTCCAGCGCTTCTAACCAGTAAAAGTAGGTCACGCCAGGCTGCGCCGTCTCGTCAACAAAGCCATAGGCCGCCCCCAGCGGACTGCCCGAATTCCGCCCTGGGATGAGGGTGGCGTTGAGTTGCAGCCGTTCACCCCCCGCCTCCGCCATTTCGGCGCGATAGAGATTGAACCCCAAGTTTTCCAGCTCGTTGACCGTCTCCCATTCCAGCAGGATGCCGCTGCCATCCGCCACTGCCGTGGCGTCAAAGGCAGCCACCGTCACCGCCGTCGGCGAGTTATAATACTCGTCAGCGCCGATGTCATACCCCGCTCCTCCGGGCCGCGTCTGACCGTCCAGATCGGTATAGATGCCCGCATCCACGCCGTTGCCCAGGGCCGCCGACGCAGAAGTGAGGTGATAGTCTCCACTGCCAACAAAGGCTGGGTTGCCGCTGTGGTTGTTATAAGTGACGATCGTCCCGCTGCCCGACGTATCCGAGCCATTGTTGTACCACAGCGTGCTCTCCAGCGTAGCCGTGTTGCCCGACGAAACGGAAATACCGGCCCCCTGACCGGAGAGGATGGTGTTGGTCAGATAGGCGGTGCTGTTGTTCCACACATAGACGCCGCTCCAAGCGTTATCGGCGATGGTGTTGAAGCGAGCGCGACCATCCGACACACTACTCGTCCTCAGTCCGTCCCAACTGTTGTTGGCGATGACGCTGTTGTCCACATCGAACGTGCCGTATTGAACATAGACCCCGTATTGACCGTTGTCATAGATTCTGGCGCTGTGCAGACCGAGGTGTCCGCCGTTCATATTGACGCCACCCCACTCGTTGTCCCTGATGGTGCTCCGGGTGATGGTGACCGCCCTGATGCTGCTCAAAGCCCTGATGCCGTGGTGGGTGTTGGCGGCGACGAGGCAGTTGTCAATGGTCGGTGTGACAATGTAGGTGAGATAAATGCCGCCGCCATATCCACCGTCCTTGTTGTTGAGCACGCCGGTGGCGCTGATTGATACCGTGGAGCGGAAGGTGACGAAAAAGCCACCGCCGCTGCCAGAGACGGCCTCGTTCCAGCGCACCGTCCCTGTGCTAACAGAGATGGTGCTCCCCTGGCTGACCCACACGCCACCGCCGGATTGACCGGCTGTGTTGCTCAAGAGCTGGGTATTGGTCACGTTCGCCGCCGCTCCACTGTCAACAGCAATTCCCCCGCCGCTGGAGTGGGCATAGTTGCTGATGACAGACGTGCCGCTGATTGCCGCCGCGCTGCTGTCACGAACGTAGAAACCGCCGCCGTGCCCAGAGGTGACACTGTTGGCACGCACCTCGCCGCCAACGACGGTAGCTGTAGAATGCGCAGCGATGGCGTACCCTCCTCCCCTGGCAGCGGCACTGTTGCTCAACACACGGACTTGGCTGATCACCGCTGAAGAGTTACTGGTGATATACATCCCTCCGCCCCCAGAGGTGCCACTGCCCTGGGATTTGTTGTTCCGCACGACGACGTTTCTGAGGCGCGGATGGGAGCTGGCGGTGACATGGATGCCGCCGCCGCTGTCGCTGGCGGTGTTGCCCCGCACCTCCCCACCGACGATGATCGGCGAAGAGAGAGTAGTCACCTGGATGCCGCCGCCGTTCTGTGCCGTGTTGCTCAACACGTGTACGTTGGTGATGCTCCCCCGCGAGCGGTCGCAGACGCGGATTCCGCCGCCCGACCACGTGGCGTTGTTGCTGATCACCCGCGTGCCGCTGAGCAGAATCGCAGAGAGAAAATCGACATCCACCCCACCACCTTCCCTCGCCCTGTTCCCCTGCACCAGCCCGTTGGTAAGGGTAACGGCGCTCTCCTGATTGACCCACACGCCGCCGCCGATGGTGATGGCTATGTTGCTCGCCACCTGAACATTGGTTATGACCGCTGTAGAGTTATAGTCAACAGCGATTCCGCCCCCATAGTGAGCGGCCCAGTTGCTGATCACCCTTGTCCCGCTGATGGCGGCAGCACTGCTGTTATAGACGCTTATGCCGCCGCCTTGCCAGAAGGTGGCGGTATTGGCCCGCACCTCGCCGCTGATGACGGTCGCTATAGAGTCGGCGGCGAAATGGAATCCCCCGCCGTGCCGACCGGCGGTGTTGCTCAGCACAGAGACGTAGCGAAACGTAGGTTGAGCGTGACCATAGACACGCACACCGCCGCCGCTGACATCGGTTGCGTTGTTGCGCACGACACAGTTTTCGATCAGTGGCGCGGCATAGTTCGTAATGTCCACCCCGCCGCCGTCATAAGTGCCCTTGCCATGCTGGATGGTGAACCCACGCAGGACAGCGCTGTTGGTGATGGTCCCCCCGTTGGCTGTGACCAGCGGGCCGCGCACGCTCCCCCCGTCAATGAACGTCACTCTGGCCCCCGCGCCGCTGATGACCACGCCGGCCTTGAGGGCAACCGGCTCGGTATAGGTGCCCGCCGTCACCAGAACGACGTCCCCGGCTATGGCGCGGTTGTTCACGGCGTAGGGGATGGTGCGGCAGGGAGAGACCGCCGTGCCACAGGCCGGGCCGTCGCTGCCAGTGGTGCTGACATAGACGGTGCCAGGATCAGCGTGAACTGTCCGCGGTGGACTGTCCAACAGCACCAGCAGGGCCAGCACCAATCCCAGGCCGAAAGTGAATGCAAAGAGTGTGTATCTGGTTTTCATCGCCTGTTTCTCCTGTTATTCTCTTTCTTGTATATGCCTGGACTAGCTCTGGAGCAGAGGTAGATAGCGCGCGCCATGATCGCCTGCGCCGGCCCAGGCTGTGGTTCTCCCGCAGTCAGGCCTGGCAGGCAGCCATATCGGCGGACTCGATCGTTGCTACCGGGACAGCGATGGTAGGCGACGCAGCGAGGGGGCAGGTTGCCCCTCCGGTGTCGGTGTGGACAAACTGCACGCCGGCATTACAGAACGAGTGCGAGAAAAGCATACCTCCTTGTAGCTACTCCTCTCTGCAAAAGAAGAAACCTCGCGGGTCTAGTGGCCTGCGAAGTCTCACAACTATCACCAGTCTGGATAGAGGTCTACCCCCTCGTAATCGGTCAGTTGAGTCACATTCGAGCCATCGGCATCCATTATGTACAGGTCGGGGTTCATGGCGCGGTCGGACACAAACAGGATGTAATTGCCATCCGGCGACCAGACGGGACTGGTATCCAATCCCTCATAGTCGGTCAGTTGCACCACGTTCGCGCCGTCGGCATCCATCACAAAGATATCCAAATTGTCATTGCGGTCGGACACGAACAGGATGCGATTGCCGTCCGGCGACCAGCGGCAGGACCATTCACTCGTCGGGTCGAACGTGATCTGAGTCACATTAGCCCCATCCGCGTCCATCACAAAGATGTCCATGTTACCGCTGCGGTCGGAGACAAACGCAATGTGGCTGCCGTCGGGTGACCAGCGCGCACCGAAATCGGCGAGATCCGGCTCGTCAACAAGCTCCACCAACTCACCGCTCTCAACATCCATCGCATAGAGGTCTGGGACATCCTGCGGCTCATTGTACGCATCCGAATTGAACACCAAACTGCTGCCATCCGGCGACCAGTGAGCGACAGCACTGCTGAAATCGGTGAGCTGGGTCAGATTCGAGCCATCGGCATCAACCAGATAGATGCGCCATTCCATGTTATCGTTGGACGAAAAAGCGATCCGGCTCCCATCCGGCGATATGGAGGGAAAGAACACGGTGGAGAAATCGCTCGTCAGTTGGACAACGTTAGAGCCATCCATGTCCATCGCCCAGAGGTTCAATTTGCCAGCGTCACCCCGGTCGGACGCCCACACAATGCGTCCACCGCCGCCAACGGCGGTCGGTTCGGGGGTGGGAAGCGGAGTCGGCTCCACCGTTGCCGTAGGTGGCACAGGGGTCTCCGTAGGCAGTGCCGGGACCTCTGTAGGCTCCACCGAGGTGGGAGTAGCTGCCGGCTTGCAGCCGCTCAACACCACAGCAAAACAGACCATTAACAAGAACGTAATTCGCTGCACTTTTTTCATCGTCTTGTTCTCCTTTTATTTACACCCGCAGCCAGATTATGAAACATCCATCGTCATCTGCTCGTGGGGTGGTTTCATTCATACACCAATTTTACTCTAGATGGTAAAGATCGAACGCCTGTTTGGGAGAATTTCAGTTCCGAGCGAGTTGCGGACGCCCATGTACAAACACTCCCGCATATTGCACAGAGGCACAAAGCCTCTACCGAGGTGCGTTGCACCTGATCCAGGCCGTCCATCCGCCTGCGCGGACGCATCTCCGCAAGCTGGCGGCTTGCGCCACAACGGACAGCCGCGGAAAGCGGCCTTTCATCCGCAGATTGTAGGGGCGCACTTGCCCCTACGGTCATGCTCTAGTCGTGATGCAGCATCACCTCCCCTCGCAACGCCAGCGGCAGATAGACATGCTGCCAGTCGCCCCACTCGTCGGCGCCGATGTCGTAACCGTTCCCGGCGGGACGCGGCTGGAAGTCTATGTCGTTCGTCACTCCGGCATCGACCCCGGCATCTTTGGCAACCGAGTTCTCGGCAATGTGATAGTCCCCATTGCCGACAAAGGCCGGTGTTCCGGTGATATCGTCCGTGTGCGCAAGCACCCCCGCAGCAAGATAGTCAGCCACAGAGTTCGAGTACCACAGCGTATAGCTCATCTCCACCCGCCCGCCGATGTCGACAGCGACTCCCACATGGTGCCCGGAGACGATGGTGTTGGTGAGAGCGAGGGTCACAAACCGGCCGGCGTAGAGGCCTATTTCGTTGTTGTCCGCCATCGTGTTGTGCAGCATCGTCCCCAGGACGGGGTGCAGAGCCTCGCCCTCCGTCCACAGGCCGTCCGCGCCGTTGACAGCGTCGTTCTGAGCGACGACGTTGTTGACCATCGTCATGGTCACAGCGGGGGCAAGGTAGAGTCCGCCGCCGGTGATCGCGCGGTTGGATTGGATATAGTTGGCCTCCAGGTCAACCAGCGCCCTGTCACCCAGGTAGACTCCGCCGCCGATGGCAGCGGCCTGGTTGTCGTGGATCGAGTTGGCCTCCAGGCTGGGGATGACGAGAGTGCTCAGGGCCAACCCGCCACCGGTGATCGCCTGATTGTAATAGATACTGTTGGCGGTCATCGTGACGTGAGAGAGAGTGGCGAACAAACCGCCGCCATAGTAAGCAGCGCTGTTGCTATAGACCTCGTTCTCTTGCAAGACGGGCGTGCTATTGACGACAAACAATCCACCGCCGGTGGTAACGACGTGATTGTGGTGAATGTCGTTGCCATTCAGAACGGCAGACGAGGAATCAACATACACTCCGCCGCCAAAAGAGGAGCCGTTGCTATAGACATCGCTCCCCTGCAAAGTTGGCGACCCTCGCAAAACGTACACCCCGCCTCCCTCGCTGGCCGTGGTGACGTTGTCATAGACGATCATGTCTTTGACGACGGCCTGACTGTCGAGCAGATACGTGCCTCCGCCGCACACCTGGGCGACATTGTGACGCACGAGGTCATCGTTCAGCGTCGGCGCTCCGAGTTGGAGAGCCCACCCACCGCCGAAGGAGGCGCGGTTATCGGCAACGAGATTGTCGTTCGTCGTCGTCCCGTCCGCATATAAAAAGTACAGCCCCCCGCCTCTGCCGGCATCATTGTTCACAACGGTGTTAGAGATAAAGCGGCTCAAGTGGGCATAGAGATAGACACCGCCGCCGTCATCGCCAGCCAGGTTCTGGGTGATGACATTGTGCGTCACCGTGAGCACGTGCGAGGCCATAGATGAGTAAATATAGATACCGCCCCCGTCATCGAGAGCCGTGTTGCTCAAGACCTGATTGTCCGAGATGACGCCCTGGGCGTCATACCACGACACACCGCCTCCGCTTAGCCCGGCGATGTTTTCGTACACGAGATTGTCCTCCAGCAACGGGGTGCCTGCGCCCACCGAGATTCCGCCGCCCAGCCCGTCGCCCAAGTGGCCGTGGACGATGTTGTGGCGCAGCGTGATTGCGCTGCGCGCCGCCGCCGCGCCACCGCCCACATCGGCCCAGTTCCCTGCCAGGTCGTTCTTTTCCAACGTGACCGTGCCGCCGTCAAAGAACAACCCGCCGCCGGAATACTCCGCCGTGTTGTCCGCCACCAGGCCGCTCCACAGATCAGAGACGCCGTGGTAAAAGTACGCCCCGCCGCCACTTGAGGCCGTGTTGCTATAGATATAACTGCCGCTGATGGTCACGGTCGCCGTGGTGACACAAATTCCGCCACCGCTCTTCGCCTGGCCATAGAGAACGTCCAGCGACTCTAGCACTGTGGTGACGGTGCCGGTGACGTATATCCCATGCCCCTCCCCAACGGCGTGAATGGTGGTCGGGTAGAGCACGGCGTCGCCGCCGGTGATGTACAGCCCTTCGAGCGTGACGTCATCGGCGGTGATGTAGAACACCCGTCCCTGCCCCTGCGCGTCCAAGACGGTGTGGAAAGCGTCCGGGTCGAAGGTGTCCCAGTCGGGCCAGTTATAGCCGCCGCGAATGGTCAGGCTCTTGCTGATGTATACCACCTGGGTCAATCCATCCCGCGCGTGCATGTCGGTATAGGTCCCGGCAGCGACCTTGATGAGATCGCCGTCGGCGGCCGCGTCCATGGCCTCTTGCACAGTAGCGTAGTCGCAGGTGGGTGGCCCGGTGGGGCAGACGTGCAGCTCAGACGCCGTGCCAAGTGCCGTCACTGGGGCGCGACCCAACAGGAGCAGGGAACCCGCCAACATCAGCAGAGCCAAGAGCAGGCCTCCTCCTAGGCCAAAAAATCTCCTGTACGCCTTCATGATTCAGCCCTCCTTCCTCCCCCGCTCCCACACTCCGCGCAGGAGCAAGCGAGCGATTGTATGTCACTATGATTCAGCCCTCTGTCGCCAAGCGGTACAGGTTGAAAGGGCAGGCTGGAGATGGCGGTGCACACGATGGCGGCTACTCTTGGTGATTCCGAGTTCCGAGCCATTTGCATGTCCCCTTATATATAGACGCTGCCGGTGCCATCAATGGGTCTTGGCGTCGAACGGTTGGGCACGGTCGTCATTTTCTGTTGTGGAATCCTCTGCCAGAGTGGAACGTTGGCCATGCTGTGCCATTTGCTCTCGCAAGAAATCCATCACTTCCTCCAACTTGCCGAATCCTTGGCGTTGCCGCGTGTGCCCGTTTTCCAAGCTAAAGCGCCATACCGCCGGGGTGTCTGGAGACGGCTTGCGCTCTTGCCAAAAGCGGAGCAGCCAAATGTGATACGTTTCGGTGTCATAGTCATGTCCCATTTTCTCCCCCCTTGTGGCACTCGTGGTTCATGCCTATAATTATGCCATTCTGGGTGTTCGCAAAACGTTCGCATTCGTGCTGGTACTATGTATTGAGGATGGGGATGCGCAATGGGGGCAAGACTTGGCCTGACCACACTGGGTGGACTACAGATTAGCCGTGGCGCCGAACCGTTGCGCGGATTCGAGTCCCGCAAAGCACAAGCGCTGTTGGTCTACATAGCGATGGAGCCACAGCCGCACTCTCGCGCCGCACTAGCTGGCCTCCTGTGGAGTAACTTGGCCGAACCCCGCGCCAGGGGGAACCTGCGCCGCGTGCTCACCAACCTGCGCCACTTGGTTGCCCAGCACCTGGTCATTACCCCCCAAACGATAGCTTTTGATACCCGAAGCGATTACTGGTTGGATGTGGACGATTTCAAGCGACTGCCCCCCCGCCAGGCGTTGGAGCTGTATCACGGTGATTTTTTGGCCGGGTTCTATGTGCACAACGCTCCCGTCTTTGAAGAATGGATGCTGGGCTGGCAGGAACGACTGCGCATCGTGCTCTTGCAGTCGCTGTACGAGCTGGTGACTTTTCACAGAGCGCGGGGGGAATACTACACAGCCATCACCTACGCCCGCCAGTTGCTGACTTTCGATCCCTGGCGGGAGGAAATCCACCGCGAGCTGATGCGCTTGCTGGTGTTGACAGGCCAACGGAGTGCAGCGCTGGCCCAATACGAAAAATGCCGCCAGGTGTTGGCAGAGGAACTGAATCTGGAGCCACTGGAGGAGACCAGAGCGCTGTATGAGCAGGTTCGGGATGCCCGCACAGACACGCTCTCGACACCATCACCACCGGCCCAAGAGACCACTCACCTCCCCTTCACCGGGCGTGAAAAAGAGCACGCCACGCTCATCACCTGGTGGGAGCAAACACAGCATGGAAAAGGGCCACTGGCGTTGGTAGAGGGGGAGGCCGGCATAGGCAAGACCCGCCTGGTGGAAGAAGTGGCCCGCTACGCCGAGGCTCACGGAGCAACAGTGCTGCGCGGGCGCTGCTACGAGTTCGGCAACGGACTCCCGTACCAGCCCATCGCCGAGTCGCTGCGCGGCTACCTGCGCACACTGTCCGCCTCCACCGCCACCCACCCCTTACCATCCCTGGAAATGGTGTGGTGGGCGGAACTGGCCCGGCTGCTGCCGGAGGTGCACGTTCTGCACCCCAATCTGCCGGAACCGGCTCCGGTATCTAGCGAGGCCGCCAGGCAACGGCTCTTTGAGGCTGTGGCTCACCTCCTCTCCGCCTCGCCAACCTCGCCATCGCTCCTGTTCCTGGACGACCTCCATTGGGCCGATCAGTCCACCCTCGACCTGCTCCACTATCTTGTACGCCGTCTGCAAGAGAGCCCCATCTGGATCGTGGGCACCTACCGTCCGGGGGAGACACAACTGAAGCATCCCCTGATGCAATTGAAATTAGGACTAGGGCGGGACCGTCTGGTGAATCTTTTGCCGCTGGAGCCGCTTTCTTCCACCGCCGTGCTGCACATTGCCCACTCGCTGGTTGGGGAGAGAGATAGCGATGCCTTTGGCACGTTCCTCTACCAAGAGAGTGAGGGCAATCCTTTCGTCTTGAGCGAATTGGTGGAAATGTCGCGGGAAGAGGGGATGTTGCGAGAACGGGCCGCGGGGTGGGAGTTTGTACACACGCGGCTGCGCAAGGCACCAAGCCCATTGCCGGCTGGCGTACGGGACATGATCCTGCAACGGGTGAGTCGCCTGAGCGAGGCCGCGCGCCGCTTGTTGACGCTAGCAGCGGTCATCGGGCGGCGGTTCGATGTCACCCTCCTAAAGGCCGCCGCCGGGCAGGACGCCGACGCCGTGGAGAATGGCCTGCACGAATGGCTGGATCGCCATCTGGTTCGACCCATTCGTCACTCGCCTCTCGTGGATTCGTCTCTCGCAGATTCGCAACTCCACCTCTCGCTCGATTTCAGCCACGACAAGATCAGAGCTGTGATCTATCAAGCAGCCGAGCCAGGACAACGGCAGATACTGCATCGCCGGGTGGGCGAGGCGTTGGAGACATCACCCACGACGGTCGAAAGCCACCCGGGTATGCTGGCCCACCACTGGGAGCAAGCCGGGGAGCCGGAAAAGGCAACGACCTACCTGTTACGCGCCGGCGACCAGGCCCGCTTGGTCTATGCCCACCAGGAAGCCGTGGACTATTATCAACGGGCGCTAGCTCATCTCGAAGCCATGGGCAAACAGGAACAAGCAGCGCACACGCTGATGAAACTGGGCCTCACCTACCACAACGCCTTTGACTTTCGCCGCGCCCACCAGGCCTATGACGACGGCTTTGCCCTCTGGCAACAATCCGACTCCTACCACAACGGTCCTGCCCCCGCCGCCACCCACACCCTGCGCGTGCGCTGGCTCGAACCGAGCACTCTCGACCCAGCCCTCTCACCAGACAGCCACAGCGCCTGCCTGGTAGCCCACCTCTTTAGCGGATTGGTCGCGCTGGACCCCGAAATGTACATCGTCCCCGACATCGCCCGCACCTGGGAGGTCTCGAACGGCGGACGGCGTTTTGTCTTTCATCTGCGGGATGATGTGCGCTGGAACGACGGCACCCCGGTGACAGCTCACGACTTTGAGTACGCCTGGAAACGGGTGCTCGACCCAGCGACAGGCATGTCAACCGCGCCGCTCCTGTACGACATCAAAGGCGCTCAGGCATACCACCTGGGCAGCGGACAGGCAGAAGCGGTCGGCGTGCATGCCACCGATGACCTGACGCTGCTGGTGGAACTGGAGCGGCCCACTGGGTACTTTATGCAATTGCTGACTCACGTCGCGTACAGCCCCGTGCCGCGCCACGTGGTAGAGCAATACGGCCCCGCCTGGGCCGACGCAGCGCACATTGTCACCAACGGTCCCTTTGTCCTCTCCTCGTGGCAAAGTGGCGAATCGCTGCTCATCACCCGCTATCCCGACTACCACGGCCAGTTCAAGGGCAATGTGCAGCAGGTGCGCTTGCTGCCCCTCACCGACTGGGCGACCAGGCTACAGATGTATGAGCAAGACAAACTGGATGTTCTGGGCATCACCTTTTTCCCGGTGGCAACGCGGGACAAAGCCCGCCAACGGCACGCCAGCGAGTACATCTCCAAACCGCTCCTGCAGACCTTGTACGCTGCCTTTGATGTGCGCCAGCCTCCGTTCGACGATGTACGAGTGCGACAGGCGTTCGTGATGGCAACGGACAGAGAGCGGCTGGCTAACCAGGTTCTTGGAGGATATGTCGCCCCCGCCAGCGGCGGGTTCGTGCCGCCAGGTATGCCGGGCCACTCGCCCGACATCGGCCTGCCATACGACCCCCAGCAGGCACGTCGCTTGCTGGCCGCCGCCGGATACCCCAACGGACAAGGGTTCCCTGTCGTCAGCGGCCTCGTCTTTATCTCCGCCGCCCACCGCAGCTCCTACCTCCAAAAACAATGGCGCGAGAACCTGGGCATAAAAGTCGAGTGGGCAGTGGAAGAATGGGCATCCTTCCTCGCCAAGTTGCAGAACTCGCAGCCCGCCATAATCATCATGGGCTGGATGGCCGACTATCCCGACCCGGACAATTTCCTCCGCGTCAGCCACATCCGCAACTGGCCCTGGTGGCAGAATGAGGGCTACAACCAACTAGCAGAGCAGGCTGGCACGTCCACCGACCGCGAGGAGCGTATGCGGCTGTACCGCCAGGCGGAGCAGATTCTGGCCCAAGAGGCCGCCATCCTGCCCCTCGTCTATGAACGGGAGCACCTCCTGCTCAAGCCCTGGGTGAGCAAATACCC
>JAOZPF010000272.1 GCA_029932895.1 Anaerolineae bacterium
CGGCGGCGACCTGCCGCCGCCAAGTGCGGAGCGCCTGGTGACGCGCCATCACCGCCTTACGTGGCCGAGGAAAACGAGGAGGAGGCTCGGGGGGCGAGCTGGTCATGCCGCGCGCCACCAACTCCAAAATAGTCTCGCCATAGCGCCGGACCAGATAGCTGGAGAGCCCCGGCACCTCGGCCAGCTCCTCCAGACGGCGGGGGCGGGACTGGGCCAGCGCGACCAGCGTCTTGGTTCCGATGATCTTGAAAGGCGGACGGTCCCGCCGGCTTGCCTCCCGGTCCCGCCAGAGATAGAGCTGCCACAGAATCGCCTGCTCTCGCCCCGTCAAGTCGTGGACCCCCTTCACGCGCCAGAATGATTCGGGACCGTGGGGGTTCGTAGCAGGCTTGGTCTCTGCCAGCCGGGCAAAGACCTCGGCTGCCTCCTGCTCGCGGCCCGCCCGCGCCAGTGCCTCCATCTGCAGGTCGCGCAAGGGCAATAGGTAGTGGGTATCACGCCGGGCATACACCAACGCCTTGGGGTCCAATGGCCGCTTGCCCCAATTGTACCGCTGGTACCGCTTGTTGGTGTGGACCCCGAACGTCTCCTCCAGGATGCTACCCAGCCCCACCCGCGGCCAGCCGAGAATGCGGGCGGCCCACATCGTATCAAAGAGATTGACGACGCGACAACCGAGGTCGCGCTTGATCCCCGCCACGTCCTGTTCGGCGGCGTGAAATACCTTTTGCACGTCCGGGTTGGCGAATAGATCGGCCAGCCCCGCCAGGTCCAGATCGGCCAACGGGTCCACGATATAGTCACCATTGGGAGTGGAGAGTTGAATCAAGCAGACCCGCTCGTGGTAAACATAGAGCGAGTTGGACTCGGTGTCGACGGCGACGGCGGGCTGGGCGGAGAGGTCGTCCACCAACGCTGCCAGTTGGTTGCTGGAAGTGATGACCTTGGGCGGAGTGGAATTCGTCATACCAGCCACCCCAAAGCCATAGTCGCCAGCCCCAGGTAGAAAAAGTAGCCCAGGGTGTCCGTGATAGTGGTGACCAGGATGGGCGAGGCCAGGGCAGGGTCGATTTTCAGCGAGTACAATCCCAGAGAGACCAAGACGCCAGCGATGCCGGCGCAGATCATGTTCAACAGAGTCGCGATCCCCACGACAGCGCCCAACACGGGCATTCCCCTCCAGACCAGCGCGATCAGGGCGGCCAGCCCTCCCAGGGCCAGGCCGTTCGCCAGGCCGATGAGCAGCTCGTGGGCCAGGGCATGCAAGCCGTCTCTCAGTTCCAGCTCGCCCAGGGCCAGTCCGCGCACGATGACGGTGAGCGTCTGGGTGCCAGCGCTGCCGCTGACGCCAGCGACGATGGGGAAGAACGCAGCCAGGATAGCCACCTGGGCAATAGTTGACTCGAAGAGACCAAGGACAGCAGCGGAGGCTATCGCTGTGATCAAGTCAAGTACCAACCAGGGCGAGCGGGTGCGAAAAGCAGTAAAGACGGGTACGTCTAATGGCTGCTCCTCCGGCACGCCGCCCAAGCGGTAGATATCCTCCGTGGCCTCTGCCTCCAGCACGTCCACCAGGTCGTCGTGGGTGATGATGCCCAGCAAGCGATCCTGCTCGTCCACCACGGGCAGGGCCAGCAGGTCATAGCGGGACATCAGCCGCGCCGCTTCCTCCTGGTCGGCATCAGCCCGCACGCGGATCACGCTAGAGTCCATGATCGCGGCAACGCGGGCGGATGGGGAGGCGACGACAAGCTGCCGCAGGGAGACAACCCCCACCAGTTTCAACTCCTCGTCCACCACAAAGAGGTAATAGACCGTTTCCGATTCCGGGGCGACGGACCGCAGGTAAGCGATGGCCTCCCCCGCTGTCAAATCCTTGTGCAGGAGAACTTCGGCCGAGGTCATCAGGCCGCCGGCTGTCTCGTCGGCGTGGGCCAGCAGCGGGCGGACCTTTTCCGGCGCCTCCATCGCTGCCAGCACCTGCGCCGCCCGCTCCGGCGGGACATCGCCCAGGAGATCGGCGGCCTCGTCCGGCTCCATCTCATCCACGATGCGGGCCAGGTCCTCCGTATCCAGGCGCGAGGCGATCTCCGCCGCCGCCTCCTCTTCCAGCTCCTCCAGGATGTCGGCCGAGTCCTCCAGTTCGAGGCGGTCCAGCAGTTGGTCCTGCTCGGTCGGGGGCAGGTCGCCAAAGAGGTCCGCCTGGTCAGGTGGGCGAAGCGCCTCCACCAGGTCCGCCGCTCGGTCCCAATCCCCGGCTGACAGCGCTTGACGCACTTGGGCCAGGACGCGGTCGATGTCTACCTGTTCCATAGGGTACCTGCCGTGATCCTTATCGCCATCCAAAACGGTGTGACGGTGCCAGCGTACCTTTCTCCTGCACCGCCGCGCCAGAGTATTATGCCACGATAAGGGGGGAAGTCAAGGATTCGTCAGTGGCGATCTTGCCGTATTCGTGGTTTATGGTATAATCTGCTCTCGCCTGTGTGGCGAGTACTGTTGAGGTGATGTGATGAACCTGGTAGAATCTTTGGACAGGCAGTTGCAAAAGAACCCGCACATCCCGGACCTGCAGCCGGGCGATTCGGTGCGAGTACACGCTCGCATTGTCGAGGGGGACAAGGAGCGGATCCAGGTGTTCCAGGGCACCGTTATCCGCGTCCGTGGCAAGGGCTCGGGAACCAACTTTACCGTGCGCCGCATCGCTGCCCACGGCATCGGCGTCGAGCGCACGTTTCCCCTCTACTCACCCCGGATCGAAAAGGTCGAGGTAACCCGCCGGGCCAAGGTCCGTCGCGGGCAACTCTATTTCCTTCGCCAGCGGCGCGGCAAGGCCGCCCGCCTGAAGGAGAAGCGAGCCCAATAGGGCGCGGGCAAGGGCCTGCGCCCTTGTTTTTTCAGCCACATGCCCGCCCGACCCCTCATCGGCATCTCGACCCGCCTGACCCCTCCTCTGGGCACCCTCGCGTTGCCCTATTACGCCGTCGCCAATACCTACGTGCGCTCCGTTCGCCAGGCGGGGGGCGTGCCCCTGCTCCTTCCACCGGTCCTGAGAGAGCAGGAGCAGGTGTTGGCCCGGCTGGACGGACTGGTCCTCTCTGGCGGCGGGGACATTGCAGCCGAGCGGTACGGCGCGGAACCAAATCCCCTGTTGGAAAAAATAGATCGGGAGCGGGACCAGGCGGAACTGGCACTGGCGCGGCTTGCCCTGCGTATGGGTAAACCGACCCTGGCGATCTGTCGCGGCATCCAGGTGCTGAACGTGGCGACCGGCGGCACGCTCTATGCCGACATCACCACCCAGGTTCCCGACGCTCTCCGCCACCGCCCCGGGGAGGGCCAGCCAGCGACGGCCTCCGCTCACCTGGTTCGCATCGAGCCAGGCTCCCGGTTGAGGGCAATTCTGGAGCTGCAAGAGACCACCGTCAACAGCTTCCACCACCAGGCAGTGCGGGCGGTCGGCGCGGGGTTGGCGGTGACGGCCCGCGCCCCTGATGGCGTCATCGAGGGGCTGGAACTCCCCGACCATCCCTTTTTCGTGGGAGTGCAATGGCATCCCGAGATGGCAGTGGGGAACGAGCGGGATATGGGGGTTCTCTTCCTGGCCCTGGTGCGAGCAGCACGCACAGAGGACAGACAAGTGCCCAGCTCATCCTAGAGCCGGGCACCTTTCTCCAAAAACCTGCTGTTACGGCACGATTTTGCCAG
>JAOZPF010000044.1 GCA_029932895.1 Anaerolineae bacterium
GGCGTGGGCCGAGACGGTCACCAGGTCGACCGGGACCTGGCGCACGTCGAGCGGAACGCGAGGGAAACTGTGGGTCCCGTCGCTGTGGAAGAGGACTCCCTTCTCGCGGCAGATCTCGCCGATCGCTTTCAGGTCCTGTAGGGTTCCGATCTCTTGGTTAGCAGCCTGCACCGAGACGAGGATCGTCTCCGCGGTGATCGACTCCCGCAGATGATTCAGGTCGATCAGCCCGGTCTCGTCCACGCGCAGCTTGGTCACCTGGAAGCCCTGCTTTTCCAGCGAGCGGGCGCTATAGAGCACGGCAAAGTCTTCGAGGGGACTGATGATGATGTGGCGGCCCTTTTTCTCCCCCAGCGCCATAGCGACCCCCTTGAGGGCCATGTTGCTCGACTCGGTGCTGCCGGAGGTAAAGATGAACTCTTCCCGGTTCGCCCCCAACGCGGTGGCGATCTGTTCTCGTGCCGTGTCCAGCGCGTCCCGGGCATCAATGCCCAAGGAATAGCCGAACTGGGAGGTGGCGACGGCGTACAGGTCAAAGAAATAGGGCGTCATTGCCTCCAGGACCCGTTCGTCCATCCGCGTCGCGGCCGCGTTGTCCAGGTATACGGTGGTTCCGAACACGACTTTTTCTCCTGCGCTAACCGCCCGGCGATGGTCTGCGCTGGCGGTGATTTTTTCAGCGCTTATTGTACCACGTTCCCAGAATAAGGTCAATCAATTTCTGTTAAATTTTCGTTAGAAAAGCCGGCACATACGGCTGGAAAGCGAGCCTAGAGCTCGGTGCTGCCAGTTCGCAGCAGCGCTGCCAGCTTGCGCACGTGGCTCTTTTCTTCGGCGATGATCCTATCGACGATGTCCCGCTCCTTCTCGCGCAGCATCTCCCGCAGGTCATGGTAAAAGAGCAGGGCGTCTTTCTCAAAGCCCAACGCCATCTGCAACGCTTCCTGTCCGCTCGCGACGCCCTCGGCAGCAGCTAGGGCCTTGTCCGGCCCGCGGAAGAGAGCATTGTCCAGTGTCGCTTCCAGGTATTGGTCATACTCGTTCCATTGGTCGCCGGCGAGGGAAAGCGGTTCGTCAACCTGTTTGAGGAGCTGCTCAAAGGTCTGGTAGTGCTGGACCTCCCACTCCGCCAGGCTCTCCAGCAGCCTCTTCACCTCCGGGTCGTCCATATTACGGGCTGCTGCCGCGTAAAAGGTTTGTCCGTTCTTCTCGATATTCAAAGCGATCTCTAGTGCCTCGGTCGCCGTAAAGACTGCCATTTTTTCCTCCTGTTGTCAGTTGGTATTGCTAGTCGATGCGCACGAACCTTTCCCGTTTTGCGCCGCAGACGGGGCACTCGGTGGGAGGTTCTCCCTGATGGACGTAGCCGCAGACATCGCAGACATAGTAGGTACAAGGCTCCTGGCGCAGCAGACAGCCGATCGCCCCCTTGTAGAGGGCGGCGTGTGCCTCCTCGGCATCCCGCGCGTGACTCATCGCCAGGGCCGCCCGCCGCTCCCCCTCCTCCTCCGCCTCGCGGATGAATTGGGGGTAGGTGACATCGCTGACGGTGGTCTCACGCTCGAATGAGGACTGGAGGTTGGTCTCGGTGTCCTGCACCACTGTCTCTCCCAGGAGGCGCAAGTGCATGTCGGCGTGGATCCCCTCGGCGTAGGCGACGGCGCGGAAAAGGCGGGCCACGTCCGGGTATCCCTCTTGGTCGGCCTTGCGGGCAAAGGCCAGCAAGCGCCGGTGGGCCTTGGCCTCGCCGACAAATGCCCGATACAGGTTCTCTCTCGTCTTGGTGCCCACGAGCTCCTCCGCTGCGGGGTTAGAGGTTGGGCTTGCTAAAAAGTGACAAACTTTTCCTTCTTGGCCTTGCACAGTGGGCACTCGTCGGGCGGTTCGCCCACGCCGGTCCAGCCGCAGACGGAGCAGACATAGACCTGTCCGACGTCGGTGTCGTTACCGGCCTCGACGGCGTCCTTGGCCTGCTCGTATAGCCCGGCGTGTACTTTTTCCGCCTCCAGCGCCCACTCGTGGGCGCGGGTGGCTGACCGCTCGCCTTGCAATTCGGCCACGGCGCGAAAGGCGGGGTACATCTCTTCCACCTCATAGGTCTCTCCGTTGATGCCCTCTTGCAGGTTCTCGGCCGTCTTGCCGATACCTCCCAGGACACGCAGGTGGCTGGTGGCGTGGACCTGCTCGGCGTAGGCGGTGGCACGGAAGAGGCGAGCGACCTCGGGGAATCCCTCTCTCTCGGCCCTGGCGGCAAAGATCAGGTAGCGCATATGCGCCTGGCTCTCGCCGGCGAAAGCGGCCTCTGTGTTGGCGCGACTCATCTTTTTCATCTGTATCTTCCTCGTTCCGCGCTATGGAAGCGCGGCTACTTGCTTCGTCGAGAGCGACGTCAGGTCAAAATCATCGTCGAGCAACTGGCTCGTGTGGGCGGAGACGTCGACTCCCTCTCGAATCAGCCGCCGCACGGCGGGCGTGCGGGCGCGCTCGTTGAGCAGAATGGCCCCCACGATCCGCCCCTCCTCCACGACAAACTTGCGGTAGTGCCGTCTCTCCAGGTCGACGTGGCGCAACTGGAGCAACTGTGTGTCATCGACGACACACTTGCCCAGCGACGTGAGCTCCGCGCCAGCCACCTTGAGAGTGGTGGAGGGCAGGGTGGAGGTGTAGGTGGCGCTTCCTGGGCTTGCCATATTGGCTCCGGCGACGCGGGCCTGCTCAATGGCGGGAGGGATGATGCCATAGAGCCTCCCCCCTACCTCAGCCACGTCCCCCGCGGCGTAGACATCTTCCGCGCTGGTCTGGAGATACTTGTCCACCACGACGCCCCGGTCGACCGTGAGGCCGGCCTGCTGTGCCAACTCCACCACGGGCCGCCAGCCAGTGGCACAGACCACTAGATCGGCGGGGATCCTCCCCCCTTCCTTGAGTTGGACCCCACTGACCTCGCCGTTTCCCAGAATGGCTGCCGTGGCCGACTGGGTCAGGACGTGGATGCCCATTTCCTCCAGGATGCCCTGCAGCACCGCGCCCCCCTCACGGTCCAGTTGACGGGGCATCAGGTGGTCGGAAAGCTCCAGCACAGTGACTGCAAGCCCCAATGCCCGCAGCGCCCGTGCTATCTCCAGCCCCAGGATGCCCCCGCCAACCACCACTGCCCGGCGGACGTGGCGGGCGCGCGCGCGGATCGTGCGCGCGTCGTCGAGGGTGCGCAGCGTAAAGACGCCTTCCAGGGCAGCGCCCTCCACTGGCGGCATCCAGGCTCGACCGCCGGTCGCCAGCAGTAGCCGCTGGTAGGGGATAGAGGTGCCATCCTCCAGTCGCAGCCGGTGCGCCGGTGCGTCCAGCTCGGCGACGGGGCAGCCGAGGTGGAGGTGGATGTTCTGTTCCTCGTACCACGCTGGCGGGCGGTGGGTGATGGCGGCCGCAGCGACCTCGCCAGCGATATAGGCTGGAAGCTGGGGACGGCGGTAGGTGAGATGCGGCTCGGCGGCATAGATGTGGACGGCGGTTCCCGGCTCTGCCCGGGCGATGGCCTGGGCGGCCGTCACTCCTGTGATGCCGTTGCCGACGATGATGGTTGGAACCATTCGCCCCTGCTCTCTACGCTACCTTCTCGAACATGTCCTTTCCGGCCCCGCAGTCGGGGCAGACCCAGTCATCGGGCAGGTTCTCGAATGTAGTCCCGGCAGCGATGCCACCATCGGGGTCGCCGACCGCTGGGTCGTAGATGTATCCGCAGACCAGGCATTCCCACTTTTCCATTTCGACACCCCCTTGAGGTTGATTGGGCCGGTCAGCGCCGGCAGGATAATTATAGCGCGTATCACTAAAACCGTCAAGAGAACATTGGCCTGCCTCAATGGTCTTCGGGCTGGTTGATCAGAATGGCGGTGACCGTCGTCCCCGCGGTCAGGGTGGGGCCAGCGGGCAGCCGCAGCAGTGCATCGGCCCCCGCCATAGAGAGGAGCCGGCTGCTGGCCTGCGACCCTGTGGTCCGCACCCACTGCCTCTCCCCCTCCCGCTCAACCACCGCCCGTTGGAACGTGACGCGCACCGGGTCGGGCGTCACCGGATGGCGCAGGCAGACCTCGATCTCGGGCCGCCAGAGCAAACGGTGACCAGCCATCCGTCGCAGCGCCGGGCGGACGTAAAGCTCAAAGGCGACCAGGGAGGAGACAGGGTTGCCCGGCAGGCCAAAGCAGAATCCGGCTTGGACCGTGGCAAAGGTGAAAGGTTTGCCCGGTTTCTGGCGCACGCGGTCAAAGTGGACCGTGCCCAGCTCTGCCAGGAGCGGCCCGATCAGGTCGCGGCTGCCCATAGAGACCCCGCCGGAGGTGACCAGCACGTCGGCCTGCTCCAGCGCGTGCAGGATCAATGCCCGTTGCCCTGCGCGGTCGTCGGGCGCGATGCCCAGCAAAAGTGGCTCCCCGCCTGCCCGCCGGACCGCCGCTGCCAGCGCGTAGCGGTTGCTGTCGCGGATCTGACCGGGACCGGGCCGCTCGCCCGGCTCCACCAATTCATCGCCGGTGGAAAAGATCGCCACACGGGGACGGGGGTGAACCCGAACTGTGGTGCGGCCCACCGCCGCCAGCAGCCCGATCTCGGCCGGCCCCAATGGGGTTCCTGCTGCCAGCACCACCTGTCCCGCTGCCAGGTCGGACCCCGCCGGGCGGACGCCGTCGCCGGGCCGGGCGGGGCGGGAGAAGCGGACCCAGCCCTCTTGCTCCGCACTGTCCTCCACCATCACCACCGCGTCGGCCCCGGCGGGGAGGGGGGCGCCGGTCATCACTCGCGCGGCGGTGCCTGGCGACACCTGCGCCACGGGCACACGGCCCGCCGTGCCCGCGCCGGGTAGGACGCGGCGCGGCGTGCTGTCGTCCTCAGCCAGCACGGCCCAGCCGTCCACCCGCGAGGCCGGAAATGGCGGCACGTCCTCCTCGGCCACGACCTCCTCAGCCAGCACGTGGCCTTCCAATTCTGCCAGTTTCATCTCCACCGGCTCCAGGGCCGTCACCTGCTCCGCAATCCGCCGCCAGGCCTCCTGCGGTTCGATCATCCGCCATCCTCCCACAGCCGTCTGGTCGCCGCCACCAGCCCGAAGCATCCCGTGAGCATCATATCCCCATACGGCGCGGCGGCGTGGTAGCCCAATCCTGCGGCCAAATGCCGTTGCGGCCCCGTCGCCGCCACAAAGCCGAACCCATCGCCAGGGCGGTAGTCGGGACTCACGTACGCCCCGTGACCGTGGTCATCATAGACCTCGGCGTCGGTCAGTGTCCCGGCGCGGAGTTTCTCCACCAGCCGGGCCAGCTTTTCCGTCGTCATCAGCACCGTGTGGTGCTCAAAGAGGCCCAGGATGCGCTCCTCTCTGAGCAGCACCCCGATGGTGTGTTGGTTGCCCACGTTGACCAGGGCGAACCCCTCTGCCCGGTGGGCCGCCGCCGCCGGGTCCTCCAGGATGCCCCACAAGGCGGCGGGGCCGGTGTCCATCAGAATTGCCCCCGGCGCATCCCGCTGCACCGCCAGCATACGGGTGTAGTGGGCAGGCGGCTCCCGGTAGGCCAGGCGGGTTATCTCGCCGCCCGACTGGACGAATTCGCGCCACAGCCGGAAGCGAAAGCGGCGGTTGGACCCCTCCAGGCACTCGCCGTGGTCCTGCACTGCCACGGCGACCGTCTCAGGCAGAGTGACGCCAAAGGGGGAGAGCGCCCGAGCGATGGCTGCCAGGTCCACGTCACGACCGCGCAGGGTCAGCAGGTCGCGCGCTGGCGGAGGGCCATCCACGATGGTATACCCCCGCTCCCGCACCTGGTCGAGGTTGTCGCGGATGGTCAGCGCGGCGCGAGGGGTGACGTACACGGGGTAACCGGCCCGCAGGTGACGCTTCATCGCGCTGACGAGCGGGCCGCCGCCCATCAGGTTGCCGCTCATAAAGATGGGCCGTCCATCCGCTGTCGCTCGTCTCACCTCCCGCGCCAGCACGGTCGTCCATGAGGGCAGGATCAACTTGACGTCGTTCTCCACTGGCTGCCCGGCCTCCCAGAGGAGGATGTCCTGAGTGCCAGCGCCGACATCGATAGCCAAGATGCGATTCGGGGTCATTTCGCTTGCGTCTGGTGATGGTGTTCGGTATCGACCCCACGGGCCATCCGCACGGCGTGGGGCAGGATGGGGAGCAGAATTTGCATTCCCTCTCGCACCGCCTTGGGGCTGCCCGGCAGGTTGATAATCAGCGCCCGCCCGCGCAGGCCGGCGATCCCCCGCGAGAGGACCGCCAGAGGGGTCTGGTGATATCCCTCCAGCCGCACCACCTCCGCCAGCCCCGGCGTTTCCCGTTCTATCACCGCCCGCGTAGCCTCGGGGGTCCGGTCGCGGGGAGTGAACCCCGTCCCCCCGGTGGTCAGCACCAGGTCCACCCCCAGCTCATCGGTCAGGTGGACCAACGTCTGCCGGATCTGGTCCGGCTCGTCCGGCACGATGGTCTGGGCGACGACCTCTATCCCAGAAGCGCGAAGGAGGTCGGCCAACACCGGTCCGCTGACGTCCTCTCTCTCTCCGGCGTACCCCCTGTCACTCACCGTCACCACTGCGGCTCGAATTGGCATATATCTCCATTCCGTCTCTGGTGCGGCGCATTATACCACATCTCGGCGGAGAGAGAGCAAGAATGACGACCCGCCGGGGTCGTGCCGCAGTTCGGAAGCGCGGACTGTGGTCCGCGCAGAGGGGGCAGAGTAGTTGCGCGGGGAGATTGGTTGCCGAGTAGCGAGTGCCCCGCTGCTCAGCGTGTATCCTCCCCGCTCGCGGGAGGATCGAGGGGGCATCGGCGTTTCACCGTGCCCCTAGCGCATCTCGTACCAATTGTCCCCCATCTTCAGATCGGCCCTCAGGGGGGCGCGGAGGGGAAAGGCGGACTCCATGACCGTTTTCACCAGCGGGCGGACAGTGTCCAGCTCTTCCCGTGGGACCTCCAGCACCAGCTCGTCGTGGACCTGGATGATCATCCGCGCCCGCAGGTCGCGTTCCAGCAGCGCCCGGTGGAGGTCGAGGGAGGCACGCTTGATGATGTCGGCGGCGCTGCCCTGGATCGGTGCGTTGATCGCCTCCCGTTCTGCCCGCCGCCGCGCATGCTCCTGACCGCGGGCAGCGGTCTGGAAGATGGGAAAATATCGTCGCCGGCCCAGCAGGGTCTCCACGTACCCCTTGTTCTTGGCCTGGGCGATAGTGTTCTCCAGGTAGGCCCGCACCCGGGGAAAGCGCCCAAAGTATTGGGCCACAAAGTTCTCCGCCTCCGCCTGGGTCAGGTTGGCCGAGCGGGCCAGGCTGTAGGTGCTCATGCCATAGATCAGGCCAAAGTTGACCGTCTTGGCAAAGCGGCGCTGATCGGGGGTCACCTCCTCCAGCGGGATGTCGAACAGGGCGGCGGCGGTGGAGGCGTGAATGTCCTCGCCGCGCTGGAAGGCGGCGAGGAGGCCGGGGTCGCCAGAGAGGTGGGCCAGCACGCGCAGTTCCACCTGGGAGTAGTCGGCTCCCAGCAACACCCAGCCCGGTCGAGCGACAAAGGCTCGCCGTACCTGGCGGCCGAGCGGAGAGCGGATGGGGATGTTTTGCAAGTTGGGGCTGCTGGATGAAATCCGCCCCGTGACGGTCCCGGTCTGGTTGTACGAAGTGTGCAGCCGCCCAGTCTCGGGGTTGACCAGTTCGGGCAGCGCGTCCACGTAGGTTGATTTGAGCTTGGCCAGTTCGCGCTGTTCCAGGATGCGCTCGATGACCGGATGGGCGGTCCGCAACGATTCCAGCACGCTGGCGGCGACAGAGTGACGTCCGGTGCCGGTGCGGGGGACGCCGCGTGTGGGCAGCTTGAGCGTTTCAAAGAGGGCCTTTTCCAGTTGCGGACCGGAGTTGACGTTAAAGGGATAGCCGACCATCTCCTGAATCTCGGCCTCCAGCTCCGCCAGTCGGCGGCCCAGTTCCGCCGACATCTGGGCCAGGAACTGGACGTCCAGCGCCACGCCGGTCCGCTCCATCTCTAGCAAAACATCGACCAGCGGCAGTTCCATCGTCACAAAGAGGTCCCAGTGGCCCTTTTCTCGCAGCTCTGGCTGCAGCACCTTCACCAGCCGGTGGGTCATATCGACATCGGCGGCGGCGTAGGCACCGGCGCGCTCGATACCGACCTCGGCCATTGTGATCTGCTTGCGCCCGGAGCCGATCAACTCCCGGATGGGGGTCATCTCCACTCCCAGGCGGGCAAAGGCCAGGTTCTTGAGCCCCAAGTTGTGACTGGCGGGGTCGGTGAGCCATTCGGCGATCATCGTGTCAAAGGCCAGCCCCTGGACGCGCACGCCGTAGCGGGCCAGCACCGCCAGGTCGTACTTGGCGTTGTGGGCCTCTTTGGGCAGGGTGGGGTCCTCCAGGAGCGGGCGGAGCCCGTCCAGGACCTGGTCCAGGGGCAATTGGGCGGCCTCGCGGTGTCCGACGGGGATGTACCACCCCTCCCCCTCCCGGTCGGTGAGGGCCAGGCCGACCAACTCGGCCCGCAGCGGGTTGGTGGAGGTGGTCTCGGTGTCAAAGGCGACGGCGGGAGCGCGGGCGAGCTGGCGGACCAGCGCGGCCAATTGGTCCGGCTCTGTCACCAGATGGTGCGCGGTGGGGTTGGATTGAAGGACGGGTGTCCCCTGCTCAAAGAGGGAGAGCTGCCGCGCCGGGCCGGTCTCCTGGGAGAGCCGGTTGACCAGGGAGCGGAACTCTAACTCACGGAAGAGCGCCAGCACCCGGTTGCGGTCGTAGCTGCGGCGGGTGCAGGCGTCGAGATCCAACTCCGCCGGCAGGTCGGTGTGGATGGTGGCGAGCTGCTGGCTGAGGAAAGCCTTATCGCGCCCCTTTTCCAGCGCTGTGCGGAAGCGGGCCTTTTCGACCTCGCCCAGGTGGTCGTAGACAGCCTCCAGAGAGCCGTACTGCCGCAGCAGTGCGGTGGCGGTCTTGTCGCCCACCCCAGCCACGCCGGGGATGTTGTCGGACTTGTCGCCGACCAGCGCTTTGTAATCGACCAGTTGGGCCGGGGAGAGGCCGCCATAGCGGGCCTGCACCGCTTCCTCGTCATAGACCCGGCCCTCGGAGAGGCGGCGGCCGGAGAGAAAGACGCGGACGTGGGGAGCCACCAACTGGAGCAGGTCCCGGTCCCCGGTGACGATGAGTGTCTCCACCCCTTTTGCAGCCGCCTGGCGTGCCAACGTGCCCAGCAGGTCGTCGGCCTCCATGCCCGGCAGTTCAAAGATGGGGATGCCGAGCGTCTCGACCACCTGGCGGATGGTCTTCATCTGGACCTGGAGCTCCTCCGGCATGCGCGCCCGCTGTCCCTTGTAATCGGGGTAGAGCTGGTCCCGTCCGGAGAGGCCGGCGTCGAAGCAGACGGCGACATAGTCGGGTCGTTGCTCCTGGAGGATGTTGAGCAGGGTGGCGGTAAAGCCGTAGGTGGCGTTGGTGGGCTGTCCATCGCGGGTGGCAAAGCCTTCCAGCGGCAGGGCATAGAAGGCGCGGTAGGCCAGCGCGTGGCCGTCGATCAGGACGAGTTTGCCACTCATCACGCGGTCAACCGGCGGATCGTCTCCGCCGTCTCCTTGGCGCGGTGGCGGATCATGCCCAGATGGGTCCTCCCCGCGGCGACGACCGAGAGGACCAGCGCATCGGCGATGCCCAGTGAGTAAAGCAAGTATTCCGCCCCCTCGATGCTTTGCTCGAAGCGAAGTTGCTCCTTGCCCAGGATTCGGGCGACGCGGGCGGAGGTGCGCCACGACTCGCTGATCACTGTGATCAGAGCTATCACTTCCTCCTCCGGCAGACGACCGGCGCGGGCGATCAATGTCTTGTCCCGTGTGAGCAGCACGGCCTCCGCTCCGACGTCCTGGGCCAGGCGGGACATCTCGCCGATGACCTGAGCAGGATCGAGGGTGGTGGCAGGCGGCGTGACCGTCTCCTCGGCCGCCCTCTCCTCGACGCTGGCTTCCTCAGCCCCCATAGGCTGGGCCAGGACGGCCTCGATCTTGGTGGGAAGTTCGGGCAGGAAGAAGGGCTTGGGCAACACTCCCTGCAGGTCTATCTCCTCCAGTTCCGGTGGGACCGTGTCGCCGGTCAAGGGCATGATCATCAGCCGCAGGGCGGGATGTTCCCGGCGCAGGGTCTGGACCAGGTGGAGAGCATCGACGTCTGGTAGGTCCAGGTCGACGATGACCAAGTCGTAGCGAGTGTTGGCGATAGCCTGGAGCGCTTCTTGACCTGAGCCCACAGTGGTCGCCTGCGTACCATCCATCTCCTCCAGTCCCTGCTGGAGCATTGTGGCGAAGGCGGCGTTGGCATCAACGACGAGAATGCGGCGGGTCATATTTCGTCTCCCTGTTGCGTGTGGAAGCCGTCCCGTCGAAGGGCGGCGACAGTCTCCATTGTAGCGGGGCGGGGGGAAAAGTCAAGACCGCGTCGGCGCAGGAGCGCGCGGGGGCCAACGTACAGCGCATGTCCTCCACAATCCCATTTGTGCTATAATCCGGGGATGAAGAATCACATCCGCTGTACGCTGGCCCTGCTGCTAGTCGTCGCGGCGTTCCCTGCTGTTGGAGGGTATACCCCGGCGAGAGGCGCGCTCTTGCCCACGGCAGCGCTCCTCCCGGCCTGGGCTGCCCCTCCTCCGTCCGGTGTCATCGGGCCGGACCTGGCGCGTGCGTTGGACGAGGCTGCACCCGACGATTTGTTGCCCGTCATCGTGCTGTTGCGCGAACAGGCCGACCCGCAGCGCCTCGCGCGCTCCGGCGACCGCGATACGGCCCGTGCGCGGTTGGTCGCTGGACTCCAGGCCCTTGCTGACCGCACTCAGGCTCCCCTGAGGGCCTATCTGGATCAGGCCCAGGCCGCCGGGTTGGTGACCTCCTACACCCCTCTCTGGATCTTGAACGGGGTGGCTGTCCGTGCTCGCCCCGCCGCTATCCGCGCTATCGCTGCCCATGCCGCCGTCGCCGCCGTGCGGCTGGACCACTACCGGCAATGGCTCCCGACCGCGGAATTGCAGGGCGTGGAGCTTGGTCCCCGCTCTGCCACCTCGCACCCCGAATGGAACGTCTCCCGCGTCCGCGCCGACGAGGTGTGGCATAGCCTCCACATCTCGGGCACCGGTGCTGTCGTCGCCGGGATGGATACGGGGGTCGATTGGACCCATCCGGCGCTCCAGGCGAACTACCGGGGGTATGACCCCGGCGGCTCTGACCACACCGGCAACTGGTTCGACGCCGTGAGCGGCTCCTCCGAGCCGTTCGACGACCACGGTCACGGGACGCACACCATCGGCACCGCTGTGGGCCGGGGCGGTATCGGCGTGGCCCCCGGCGCGCGGTGGATCGCGGTCAAGGTGCTCAACGGTCAGGGGATGGGGTTGGAATCGTGGATTCACGCCGGCTTCCAGTGGCTCCTCGCCCCCGGTGGGGACCCGGACCTGGCCCCCGACGTGGTCAACTGTTCCTGGGGCAGCGATGACGGCTTCTCGACCGAGTTCCAGCCCGACCTGCAATTGCTGCGGGCGGCGGGCATCCTGCCTGTTTTCTCCAATGGGAACAACGGGCCAGGTGAGGGGACGGTTGGCTCTCCGGCCTCTCTGCCGGGATCGCTGGCTGTTGGGGCCAGCGACGATGTCGACGAGATCGCCGACTTTTCCAGCCGCGGCCCCTCCCCGTGGGGGGATATCCGCCCCCACATCTCTGCCCCTGGCGTCTATATCCGCTCCAGCTTCCCCGCTGGCGGTTACGCCAGCGGACGGGGCACCTCTATGGCGGCCCCTCACGTCTCTGGCATCGCCGCTTTATTGCGCGCGGTGAGCCCCACCCTGAGCGTCACCGACACCGCGCGCATCATAACCTCCACCGCCCTCCCGCTAGGCGACCCGGTCCCCAACAACGACGCCGGCTGGGGGTTGGTGGACGGGTTCAGCGCGGTGGCCTCTCTGGTCCCCTGCGGCTCTCTCGCCGGGACGGTGCGCCGCGCCGGGGATGGCGCGCTGGTCGCCGGCGCGACGGTCACCGCTGCCGTGCAGAGCGGCGGTGGTTGGGGCGCGACCACGAGCGACGAGGCCGGGACCTACACCATCACCCTCGCGCCCGGCACCTATGATCTGGCAGCCTCCGCCTTTGGTTATGTCCCCACCGCCACTTGGGGCGTCAAAGTAGTGACCGACGCGACCACCATCGCCGACCTGGAGCTCGTGCCCCTGCCCACCGGCACCTTGCGCGGTCGTGTCTCCAACAGCGAAAACGGCAGCCCGCTCAGCAGCACCATCGCTGTGCTTTCCACTCCTCTGGCGACTGTGGGCAGCGTTTACACCTTTGCCCTCCCTGCCGGCACCTACACCGTCCGCGCACGCCGTCTGGGCTATCGGATCGTCACCGCCACCGTCGCCATCACCGTTGGGGAGACGGTCACGGTCGATCTGGCCCTGCCGCCGGCCCCTACCATCCTGCTGGTGGATAGCGGCTCCTGGTACTATCGCAGTGAGGCGAGCTACTACCGCCAGGCGCTGGATGACCTGGCCTATGCCTACGACGAGTGGCCCATCCGCCACATCACTGCCAGCGTCCCGACGGTAGCCGACCTGGTCCCCTACGACGTTCTTATCTGGAGCTCACCCCTGGACTCGCCCGGCTACATCCAGGCGCACGACGTCATCTCTGGTTACCTCGCCACGGGCGGACGGCTGTTTCTCAGCGGGCAGGACGTGGGCTATCTGGAGAGCACGGGGTATCACCTGGTCCCCTACTACTATGCACAGTATCTCTATGCCCGCTACGTGCGCGACGACGCTGGCAGCCGGGTGTTGGAGGGGACGCCAGGGGACCTGTTTGCTGGCACGACCATCACCATTGCCGGGCCGGGCGGGGCCGACAACCAGACCGCCCCCGACGAGGTCAGCGTGCTCGATGCCGACTATGCCGCGCCGGTGCTGGCCTACCGGGGAGACGGGTGGGGCGGGATCAGGGCCGGGGTCTGCCGGGACTATCGCGCCCTCTACCTCGCCTTTGGCTTCGAGGCCATCAACAGCCGCGCCGCCCGCCGGGAGGTGATGGACCGTGCGCTGACGTGGATGGTCTCTGCGCCTCCTCCCCTTGGCCTTCAACTGACCCCTGCCACCCAGTCCCGTATTGCCTTGCCCGGTGCCGTCGTCACGCACACGCTGCGGGTGCGTAATTCGGGGCAGGGAGGGGCGGTGGACACCGTTCACCTGACGGTGGAGGGGGCAAAGTGGGCTACAGAACTCCAGACCTCCACCGTCGTGCTCCCCTCCTGCACTGCGGCTGACGTCATCCTCACCGTCACCATCCCCCTCACCGCTGGCTGGAGCGGGCGTGACGAACTGACCGTGACCGCCAGCTCCTCCCTCTCCCCCTCCCTCGTCCAGACCAGCATGATCACCACCAAATCTCCGGCCCCGATCCTGCTGGTGGAGGACGACCGTTTCTACGAACAGCGGGAACGGTACGAGGCGGGGATGGAGGGGGCGGGGCTGCCCTATGACACCTGGCAGACCTGCCCTGCCGTTGGCTCCTGTATGGACGAGCACGTGGAACTGGGTTTACTGCAGCGCTACCCGATTGTGGTCTGGTGGACCGGCTACGACTGGTTCCGGCCGGTCTCTACCGACCAGCGGGAGACGTTGACGTCCTATCTGGAGGGTGGGGGGCGGCTGCTCCTCTCGGCGCAGGATTTCCTGTACTATCACCACGAGAGCGACTTTAGCCGGGTGTTGCTGGGAGTGTTGACCTATACGGAGGATGTGACCTCCACGCTGGTGCGGGGTGTGCCG
>JAOZPF010000273.1 GCA_029932895.1 Anaerolineae bacterium
AGGTACGGGTTGCCCCAGTCGGCATGATCGCCTTCGCTCCCGTCGCCCGCGTCGTACTGGACAACTTTGGCATCGCCCACGGGCTGGTGACGACCATCCACTCTTATACGACGACGCAGCGCATCCTCGACTTGGCCTCCAAAGACATGCGCCGGGCGCGGGCCGCCGCGCTGAACATCATCCCCACCACCACCGGCGCAGCCAAAGCGCTGGCGCTGGTCATCCCCGAACTGGAGGGCAAGTTCGACGGGATGGCGATGCGCGTCCCCACCCCCACCGTCTCGATCATTGACTTTGTCGCCGAGTTGGAAAAGGACACCACCGTCGCCGAGGTCAATGACACCTTCCGCGCCGCCGCCGAGGGACCGATGGCCGGCATCCTGGGTTACTCGGAACTGCCGCTGGTCTCGATGGACTATAAAGGCGACCCCCGCTCCAGCATCGTGGACGGGCTGGCGACGATGATGATAGGCCGGCGGATGGTCAAGGTCATTTCCTGGTACGACAATGAGTGGGCCTATTCGGTGCGCGTCACCGACCTGGCGCAGATGCTCGCCACCAAGGGGCTGTGAGCGCCGATGGACACCAAGACGGTTCGTGACATAGACGTCGCCGCCAAACGGGCGCTGCTGCGGGTTGACCTGAACGTGCCGCTGGACAACGGCGCGGTGGCCGATGACAGCCGCATTCGAGCATCCCTGCCCACCATCCAGTACCTGCTCGACCACGGCGCCGGGGTCATTCTGATGTCCCATCTGGGCCGCCCAAAAGGGCAGGTGGTGGAAGCGCTGCGTATGGACCCGGTGGCGGTACGGCTGGCAGAGCTGCTGGGGCGGCCGGTGCGCAAGCTGGACGACTGCGTCGGGCCGGAGGTGGAAACGGCCTGTGCGGAGTTGGAGCCGGGGCAGGTTCTGCTGCTGGAAAACACCCGCTTCCACGCCGAAGAAAAAGCCAACGATCCCGGCTTTAGCGCCCAACTGGCTGCTCTGGGCGACCTCTACGTCAACGACGCTTTTGGCACCGCCCACCGCGCCCACGCTTCTACCGTCGGCGTGGCCCGCGCGATGCGGGAGCGAGGCGGCGAGGCGGTTGCTGGGCTGCTGATGGAAAAAGAGCTAAACTTTCTCCAGGACGTGGTGGACAACCCGGAGCGGCCTTTCGTCGCCATCCTTGGCGGAGCCAAGATCGCGGACAAGATCGGGGTTGTCACCCGGCTGCTGAAGGTGTGCGACCGGCTGCTCATCGGCGGGGGGATAGCAAATACCTTCTTCCTGGCGATGGGATTCGACATGGGCGACTCGCTGGTGGAGGAGGGGGCGGTGGAGACGGCGCGCGCGCTCCTGAAGGAAGGGCGGAGCCGCCTGGTGCTGCCGGTCGACGTCGTCGTCGCCGACAGTTTCGACAACGAGGCCCGCACGCAGTTGGTGGCCCCCGACGGGGTGCCCGCCGGCTACCGCGTGCTCGACGTGGGACCGAAAACCATCGCCACCTTTGAATCCGCCCTGGGGGGAGCCCGCACAGTGATCTGGAACGGACCGTTGGGTGTCTTTGAGCTACCCACCTTTGCTCAGGGCACCTTTGCCCTGGCCGAGGCCCTGGCCCGGCTAGGTGGCACCGTCATCGTCGGCGGCGGCGACTCGGCGGCGGCAGTGCGCCAGAGCGGCCTGGCCGACCACTTTACCCACATCTCTACCGGCGGCGGGGCCAGCCTGGAGCTTTTGGAGGGCAAGACGCTGCCAGGAGTAGCGGCGCTGGACGACAAGCAATAGGCGATGGGCAATGGGCGATGGGCAATGGGCAATGGACAATGGACAATGAACAATGGGCAATGGACAATGGGCGATGGGCGATGGGCAGTGACGGAATACGCTCACTGTTAGTGCTTCTGGGAGTGGCAGGAGTTGCCTTACTCCTACTGGTGGCCTGCGGAGAGAAACCGCTCCTGTACGACGTCTCTTTCTCCAACGACCTGATCACTCCCAACGCCGACCATGTGAGCGACGTGTTGCGCATCCAGTATCGCCTCTCCCGTCCGGCAGAGCTCTCCATCACTTTTCTGGACGCGGCGGGCAAGCGGTACGTGTTCCGCGACCACGAACCCCGCGCCCCCTCCGCCGAGGAGCCCTACTCCGTCTACTTTGCCGGCGTCGTTGACGGCTACACCCTGGAGGAGGACGACCTGGTGGGCTTTGCCGTCACCAAACGGGTGCTCCAGGACGGCGTCTATACCTGGGTAGTCGAGGCCAGCGACGAGGCGGGGCACACCGAGCAGGTGACCGGCACCCTCACCGTCGCCGCGGCCGACACCACACTGCCGGAATTGCGCAATTTCACGGTCTCTCCGCCGCTCTTTACGCCCAACCGAGATGGCATCAGCGACCGGGCGCGGATGAACGTCTATCTGACCAAGGCGGACACCACACTCACCGTCTACCTGCGGGGAGCGGATGGAACCATCTACCACGTCGAGCCGGACGCTGCCACCACCGCCAACGAGGGGGAGGCCGGGCTCTACTCCTTCGATTACGACGCCGGAGTGGACATGGGGGCGGAACCACCCCCGGATGGCACCTACGTCGTCTGGGCGGAGGCTCGCGACGCAGTGGGGCAGCACACCGTCGCCACGACCACCCTGACCATTCAGCAGGGCGGCGTCCCCCGCGCCTACATCTACCTGGGCGAGGTAGAGTGGTCGTCCACCAGCATCATGCTAGGGGAGACGCTCTTTTTCACCCTCACGGTCGAGAACGACAGCGCCGTCCCCATCCGCACCAGCGGCCCACCGCCGGGGACGGTCTATGATAGCGATCAGAACTATGCCACGCTGGGAGAGACAATCCAATCCGGCGTGTTCCGCGTGGGCATTCACTGCGAAGACGCCCTGATCAACTATCCCTGGCGCTGGGCAGTGGGGGATGACACCGCCCTGACCGAGGATGAGGAGGGGCATCGCTACCTGCCTCCCTTTACGCGGACGGTGGTCAGGGGCGGCATTCGCTTTGTAGATGTGACGGGCGCGCGCAATCCCCAGTACTGCTGGGCGGGCCTCATCCACGAGGATGTCGAGATCTCGCAGGTGAACGACCGGGTGGACCCGGTGTTTCTGTTCATCGAGGTGCCATAACGGCTGCGCCGCACTTGTGCGCTTGCTCCTTCCAGTATATCATGGGAAGTGTGTACACTCGCAAATCGAAAGGAGGGATGTATAGCGATATCATTACGGTTCGTCCAATCACTTTGTAAAATCCAACCCTAATTTGATAGGAGGAAGAGAGATATGTCCAAGCGACACATGTTGCCCATCCTGGCGCTGGTTCTGGTTAGCGCAGTAGTGCTGGTGAGCGGCTGCAAGCCCGCCGCGCCCGAGCTGGGTACCGAAGAGAATCCCATCGTCTGGTCCTTTGTCCCCTCCGGTGAGACAGAGCGGGTATCGGCCGGCGCGCAGGCAGTGGCCGACCTCTTGCACGACGAGACCGGCCTCTTCTTTGAGACCAACGTCGCCACCGAGTACGCGGGCGTGATCGAGGCGATGTGCAGCGACCCCGCCGAGGCGCAGATGGGCTCCCTGGCGACCTTTGCCTACGTTCTGGCACACGAGCGCTGCGGCGTCGAGGCCGAGCTGGTCTCTGTCCGCTACGGCAGCCCCACCTACAACGGCCAGATCATCGTCCGCGCCGACAGCG
>JAOZPF010000274.1 GCA_029932895.1 Anaerolineae bacterium
TCAGCGAGGAGTACCGGGCCACTTTGGAATTCGCGGAGATGCTGGCCCGCAGCAAGCCGTTTCCGCGACCTGCTTTCCGGGATGGGCTGAAGCGGAAGGTGATGCACCGCCTGGGCCTGAGCGGTGAAGTCAGGAGTCAAAGGAGTGCCCAGTTGTACCCCAGACGCCGCGTGATGGTCATGGCCGCACTTCTCCTGTTTTGTCTGAGTGGGCTGACGCTGCTACAGGCACGTGGAAGCCTGGTGGCGGCCTGGGAGGGGATCGTCATCTACCTGGAACATATCGGCGTGCGAGAAGTGAAGCCGGAAAGACGTTGGGAATTGCCGCCTTCCGAGGTCCCCACCTATGCCACCGTGGCAGAGGCGCAACGACACGTGGATTTCCCCATCCGCGAGCCGGCCTACCTGCCGCCGGGCTTCCGGCTGGAGGGGGTGCAGGTGCCGGACGCTTCCAGCGTGGGACTGGGGTATCGCCGGGAAACGGAGGATCGTGGTATAGAACTCCTGTACCTCTCACAATCATCATTGGCAGGGAAAGTAGCCGAATACGCCGACTATCCGGGAGAGATACAGGAGATTGAGTTGCAAGGGCGCCGTGCCGTATGGGGTACGGATAAGCAGATGAATCTGCTCATCTGGGAAGACGAGGACATGGTCTTTGTGTTGCACAGCACTTTGCCGCTGACGGAGATGCAAAACGTCGCCATCTCGCTATTCGATGAGTAAGAAGATTCGCCGCAGTTGAATCTGCTGGAGAGCCCTTTTTGCCCTTGGGTCGAAAGGGCTCTCTGTCTCTGATCAGTTGCGTGAGGAGCATAGGCAATGTTTACCTTTATCTGGCGCTCTCTGCGCGGGCGCGGCGTACGCAGCCTGCTGTTACTCATCGGCGTGCTGGTGGTGAGCGGGGCCTTTGGCCTGCTGACCTCCGCCGCCGAGACGGTCCAGGTCATCGTGGATGAGGACCTGGCCCAATACTGGCGCACGACCTACGACGTCCTGGTCCGGCCCCCGGCCACCCGCTCGACCATCGAGGAGAAATACGGCCTGGTGCAGGCCAATCACCTCAGCGGCATCCCGGGCGGCATCACTTTCGAACAGTACGAGGCCATCAAACGCATCCCCGGTGTGGAGGTTGCCGCGCCTATCGCCATGCTTTCCTACTTCGACATGCATATCCCATTCGGCTTCGAGCGCCAGGCCTCCCGCATCGAGGAACCAGGCTTCTATCGGGTGGATATCACGTTGGCCGTGGACGATGGCCTGCGGCAGCACGAGGTGACCCTGCGCCGGTATCTGCTCCTGGCCTCCGAAAGCATTCCTCTCTCGTGCGAGGAAAGAGCAGACCTTTCTGCCCGGCGCTTGACGGTTATCTCACTCGAGGAGTTGGATGAGACCGCCCGTTTGGTGGCCCCCCTTAGCTACGGGCTGCCCATTCTGCTGGCGGCGATTGACCCCGAGCAGGAGGCGGCGCTCGTGGGGTTGGATGGAGCCGTGACAGTGCGCTCGTACTTCCGCGCCAGCGACGTGCCGCGTGGTGACGCCCACCCTTTCCCGGATATTGGAGGAATGATCCACGACTATCACGTCCCCATTCTGCTCAACGGCCACAGCTACGTACAGGCTGAGGTGCGTGGGGACGTGTGGCGCGTCGCTCTACCAGCAGACGGGGATACCTTCCAGGAGGTATTGGCGCGTGGAGGAGTGCAGTATCTAGTGACCCTCCCCGTCGAAAGGGCCGGCACCGTCGAGTACTCCAACGCGGAGATTTACCAGTGGCTGCCACATTGGGGGAGTGTGTTCCTCTTCCCATGGACGGCCAACGTGAGTCTGAGGTCAGCGGCGTTCGCACCTCTGCCTTATGCTGCCCTGCCCGCAATGCCCGAGTACGCGGAAATCCAGGTCCCCTGGCCCGCCTCGACCCCCGTGCTAGAGGTGAGGCCTCAGGGCATGATCGAGGCGCCTGGATCCGGGGTTACCCGTACACCGGAGGTGTGCTTCCGGGCCGTCACGAGACGGCCACTGGAGGGCGTACAGGAAGGGGATCAGGTCCAGATCGAGGGGGTAATCGTCGGCGGTTTCGACATCGAGGAACTGCCCCCTCTGGCCGAAGAGCTGGTCTACGTGCCACTGGAGACCTACTACCCACCGCTGGTCACCCTGCGCTACGACGAGAGCGGCACGCCGGTGGAGCCGCCGGTAGAAGTCCACCCCACGCTCAACCCCGAGGGCTACATCCAACGCCCGCCGCTGCTGCTGACCACCCTGGAGGCGGCGAAGCTGTTCAACGCCGTGGACCCCATCAGCGCGGTGCGGGTGCGGGTAGGGCACATTGACCGTTACAGCCCCGAGGCTCAGGCGCGGATCGAGGCCATCGCTGCTGAGATCGTGGCCCGCACCGGCTTGCAGGTGGACGTGGTGGTCGGCTCTTCCCCGCGCCGCCTGCTGGTGCACATCCCCGGCTACGAGAACGTCCCCCCGCTGGGCTACGTGGAGGAGCAGTGGATTCAGAAGGGAGTCAACCTGACCATCGGCCGCCAGGTCAAACGGGGCAACCTGGTGCTGTTCGGCGTGATGCTGGTCTCTTGCAGCCTCTACATCCTGAACACTTCGCTGATGAGCGTGCTGGGGCGGCGGCGGGAGGTGGCGCTGCAGAAGGCCCTGGGGTGGCGCTCGTCCACCGTGCTCCGCTCGCTGCTGATCGAGGCGGCGCTGGTGGGGCTCCTTGCTGGCGTACTGGGACTCCTGCTGGCGGTGGGGGTGGCGGCCCTCCTGGGATTGCGGCTGCCGCTGGCCAACGCGGCGTTGATCCCGCCGACAGGGCTGGGGCTATGCCTACTGGGGACAGTGATTCCGGCCCTGCTGGTGACGCGCACCCCGCCGGCTGCGGTGCTGCAGCGCGGCGAGGTGACAGGTGGAGCGCTGTCAGCTAGGCGGCCGGGCCTGGGTAACTACGTCCTGCGGGGACTGTGGCGCCGCCGGGCGCGGCTGGGGCTGGCGCTGGCCGCGATGGCAGTGGCCGCCGGGCTGGTGACGCTCTTCGGCATGGCAATGCTGGGGACGCGGGGTTACCTGAGCGGGACGCTGCTGGGGGAGTATCTGTTGCTACACATCGAGGGCTATCACTACGGGATGACAGCGGTGGTGTTAGGAGTGGCAGCGTTGGCTGTGGCCGATGCGTTGATCGAGGAGGTGCTGGCCCGGCGGCGAGAGATAGGGGTGCTGAAGGCGGTGGGCTGGCGGGACCGGCAGGTGGCTAGTCTCTTTGTGCACGAGGGATTGCTGCTGGGGCTGGCTGGCGGGGTGCTGGGGTGGCTGGCAGGGTTAGCGGCCTACGGACTGCTGTATCAGGGGCTCCCCGCGCAGGCGTGGTGGGTCACGCTCCCCGCGCTGGGCGTGCCGGTGCTGGTGGGGGCAGTGGCAGCTTGGTATCCGGCCCGTCAGGCTGCCCGTGTGCCCCCGGCGGAGGCGGTGCGATATGAGTGATAGGCAGTTTTTGACCATAGGGGAAGACGATGGAGGTAAGACAGATGGCAACCAACGACCAAGTCATTATCACCAAGGACCTAACCAAAGAGTATCGCATGGGGGAGGTCGGCGTCGTCGCCCTGAGGGAGGTCTCCCTGGCTGTGGAAAGAGGCGAGTTCCTGGCCGTCACCGGCCCGTCGGGGTCGGGCACG
>JAOZPF010000045.1 GCA_029932895.1 Anaerolineae bacterium
ACTGATGACTGTTGTGGCTCCTGCTGCCATCAACACAAATTAGGGAGACTACCTATTCGTCTACGGCGGATTGAGCAGGTGGTCAGCGGATTGAGCAGATTGAGCGGATTGAGCGGATTGAGCGGATTGAGCGGATGGTAGTGGGATGAAAGCATTGGTGACCGGCGCTACGGGGTGTGTGGGGGCTAACGTCGTCGCCGCCCTGTTGGAACGGGGGTACGAGGTGCGGGCGATGCACCGCGTCACTTCTTCGCTAACCGCGCTGGAGGGGTTGGAAGCAGAACGGATCGTGGGCGACCTGTTCGACCTGGAATCGCTGGCGCGGGCGATGGAGGGCTGCGATCTGGTCTTTCACGTCGCCGCTATCTCGGACTACTGGCGCACGCCAGCCGAGACCATCTACAGAGTCAATGTGGAGGGCACGCGCAACGTGGTCGAGGCCGCCTTGCAGGCCGGGGTACGACGACTCGTCTATACCAGCTCCGTCGGCTCGTTGGGCATACCGCCGGCTGGTCAACTGCTGGACGAACAATCGACCTTTAACTTGCCGCCCCACCGCTTCCCCTACGGTCACTCTAAACACCTGGCAGAGGGGGTGGTGCGCGAAACGCTGGCGCGGGGGCTGGATGCGGTGATCGTCAACCCGGCGGCGGTGATCGGTCCGCGTGACGTGCACTGGATCGGCGGGAGCCTGCTGCAGGAGGCACAGCGTGGAACGACCTGGTTTGCTCCCCCCGGTGGGACCTGCTGGGCCGCTAGTACCGCCGTCGGCCTGGGCCACGTCCTGGCTGCAGAGCGCGGGCGGAGCGGTGAGCGCTATCTCTTGGGCGGGCAGAACCTCACCCACCGCGAGACCATTGAGGTCGTGGCAGAGGTGGTGGGCGGACAGCGCTCCCGGGTCACCCTCCCTCGCTTCCTGATGGGAGCGCTGACCGCCACGACCGGCCTCGCCAGCCGGTTCATCCACCTCCCCTTCTCCGCCGAGCAGGTCTGGCTCAGCGCGCAGGAAATATATTGCGATAGCACCAAGGCCAGACAGGAACTGGGCTATCCCCAGGTCGCCTTTCGCGTCGCCGTCGAACAGGCATACGCCTGGTACCGGGCGCGGGGGCTCCTGCGGTAATCCCAGGGACCGCTACGGCCTCAACAGCAACACCCCCTCGGCATCAGCCTCCACATCGGCCCGCTGCCACAACATCGGGTGGTACTGAATGTTCCGCCAGGGATCGATCATGTCGTCATAGTGACGGTGAAATGGATGGCCCGATTGTCCTGTGGTGTGCATCGAGAGCGAACGGGTGAAATCAGCCAGGTCCACGATCATGCGCTGTGAAGGGACGGTGGTCACTTCATAGGGGTGGCTCATGCTGTAACCCGTGGCGTTGATCGTGTTGCGGGCCCCATCCACCGCGACCGGGCCGCGGTTGAAAATCGCCTCGATAGGCGCGACTCCAGATTGCCCCAAGCTCTGGTTCTCGAAAGTGGCCGTGTGCAGATCGCCCCAGCGCCAGCGGCTCATGTCCTGCCCCAGCTTTTCCGTCAGCTCATCGACCGCCGCCTCGAGCGCCCGCAGCACTATCTCGTCCCGCGTCTCCACCTCTGGGGTGTTCACATCGTCAAACCAGGGACAGGCCGGGTCGGCGAGGAGACGCTCCACAGCGACCGCCGCGGAGGAGCGGGCACGGCGCAAAAGCTGCTCGCCCAGCTCGTCGCCAAGAGTCAGGTCCACCAGGTGAATGCGGAACGATTCAAAGAGAGCGGCCCCGGCGCTATCCCGCACCGCCCGCCCATCCCACTCGCGCAGCAGGTCCAACGCCTCCGCCAAGCGGGGGTCATCGGTGGACGTGGCCAGCACGGTGGGCAGGATTTCCCGCACATAGGCTGGGCTGCTATCGCCGTGCATGGCCTGAATGTCGGCGATGGAGACGCTGTCGTTGGCAGTGAGCAACTCGACGATCCGCTGCGCCCGGTAGCCGGGTGACCAGTCCCGCGTGATGAGGTAGGGGAAATCGGGCCCCACCACAGCGTTGTTGGCTGTGGCGATGTATCCCTCCGGCGGGTTGAAGGAGCGGGGCAGCTCGTCAAAGGGGATAAAGCCCGTCCACTCGTACTCGCCGCTCCACCCCGGCACCGGCAACGTCCCATCGCCAGCGGCGCGGATGGGGATGCTCCCCGGCATCTGGTAGCCGATGTTGCCCTCCACATCAGCATAGACAAAGTTCTGGCTGGGCACGTTCCAGTAACTCAGCGCCTCCCGGAACGATTCCCAATCGCTGGCCTTGTCCAGCAGAAAGACACTACGTATCAGCGTGCCAGGCTGGAGCGCGGTCCAGGAGAGGGCCAGCGGCTGCCAGCCAAAGGACCAATCCTCCTCCTCGCCACCGACGACGTCGTTGATGATCGGGCCGTGGCGGGTGATGCGAGCGTTCACCACCACCGGCTCGTCCTCCCCAGCGACGGTGATCTCCTCACGGACTGTCTCCATGTCCACCCACTCGCCCTGAAAGAGGTACTGATTGGGGTTTTCCGGGTTGACCTGCTCGATGAACAGGTCCTGCACATCCGGCCCCACATTGGTGACCCCCCAGGCAATGTGGTCGTTGTGACCGACGATGATGCCGGGGGTGCTGGCGAAGGAGTAGCCAGTCACGTTGTAAGGACAATCCGCACCCACCGGCTCACAGTGGAGGCCGAGCTCGTACCAGATCGAGGGCATCTGGATGCCCAGGTGCATATCGTCAGCCAGGAGCGGCAACCCTGTCTCTGTGCGGCTGCCAGAGACAACCCAGTCGTTGCTCCCCAGACCATCACCCACGCCCAGGGCATGGGTGGCGAACGCGGCCTCGGGCACGCTATCCAGCGTACCTCCCGTCAGCGGGTGGGGGACGACGACGGGGTAATCCTCGCGGTACGGGGGCACCAGATCGTCAAGGGCATCGCTCCCCAAGCGGGCGACGATGTTGGCGCGCAGCAGCTCGGCGTCCATATTGCCCCCCAGGTCCCACGCCATCACCTTGGCCCAGGTGAGGGTGTTGAGCGGGGTCCAGGGTTCTGGCTCGAAATCGACGCCGGTCAGCCCCAGGATGGTGAACTCTAGCCCCAGGCGGTCCCGGTGGGTGGAGATGTAGGCGTTGACCCCCTCAGCGTAAGCCTCCAGCGCGGCGCGGGTTTCGTCGTCCAGCATCTCTAGCTCCCGAGCGGCGGTGCGGTGCCAGCCCACAGTGCGGATAAAGCGGTCCGAGTCGAGGGCCGAAGGACCCAGTATCTCGGCCAGCCGCCCGGAGCCGATCCGTCGCCAGAACTCCATCTGCCAGAACCGGTCCTGGGCGTGGACGTATCCCTGGGTGAAAAAGAGATCATGAGTGTTGGTGGCATAAATATGGGGGACCCCCCAGCTATCGCGGATCACCGTCACCTCGTCCAGGAGGCCGTCAGCCTGGGCCTCGCCGTCGATCTGGGGCCAGGAGCTTCGCACGGTTACTAGGCCATAGCCAGCGCCCGCCAGCACCACCAACAACACAACCACCAGCGACACCAGCAGCAAACGCGAAAACGCACGCATCACTCCCTCCTTGGCAAAGGCGGCCTGTTGGGAGAAGACCGCCGTGATAAGGGCAATTATAGGGATGATGGGAGACAAGTCAACTGCCCTTGCTCCTGGCACCTCCTCTTGCCTCCTGCCTCCTGCCTGTGCTATAATACCGAGCGTGCACGCGGAGGTATGCTCCATGACAAACACTCACCAGAGACGGTTGCGTTTCCTGCTGGGGGCGACGGCGCTGCTGGCGCTGACCTCGCTGCTGGGCAGCCTGGTCGGCTGCGGCGGAGGCACCACCAGCCCCACGCCAACACCAACCCGCACTCCCCTACCGAGCGGTACTATCGCGCCTACGGTCACGCCCCAGCCAACCAGCACACCCACCCCCGCCTTTACTCCCACCCCCACCCCTCTGCCGGAGAACATCAACCCACTCACCGGCGAGGCGGTGGACGACCCCACCGTGTTGGACCGGGTGCCGGTGGCGATCAAGATCTCTAACTGGCCCCCGCAGTACGTCTGGCCCCAGTCCGGCATCAACAGCGCCGACCTGATCTTTGAGCACTACAATGAGGGCTTCCGTTACGGCACCCGCTGGACCGCGATCTATCTGAGCCAGGACCCGGTGCGGGTGGGGCCGGTGCGCAGCGGCCGTCTGATCGATTTGGAGCTGACGGCGGTCTACAAGGCTGTCCTGGCGGCGTGGGGCTTTAGCAACGGCGTCCTGGCAATCTTCAAGGACTCGGACCTCTACCCTGACCGGGTTGCCTCCTACAGCCTGCCGGAGGTTCTCGCCCCGGACCCGTTCTACCGCGACACCAGCCGGGACGTGCCGCTGGAACACACCGGCTATACCGACCCGCAGCGGATGCGAGCGTGGGCCACGGCGCACGGCATCAGTGGACGGCAGGAGGGGCTGGAGGGGATGGTCTTTGCCGCCGCACCACCCGCCAGCGGCGAACCGGCCACGCACATACTCATCCCCTGGGACCAGTTGGACGCCGAGTGGTATTACGACGAGGATAGCGGACGGTACCTGCGCTGGTCGAACGGCACGCCCCACGTCGATGCCCTCACCGGCGAGCAGTTGGGCGCAGATAACGTGGTGGTGCTCTACGTCTCCCAATGGCTGACCGAGATCGTTGAAGAGCCGCACAGCGGCCTGCTTTCGATCCAGTGGGCGCTGTGGAACCAAGATAACCCCTACCGCCGCGCCGACATCTTTCGCGACGGCGTCCGCATCCAGGGTGTCTGGAACCGGCGCGCGCGCTGGGATATACTCACCCTGACCGACGAGGCTGGCACACCCATCCCCCTCAAGCCAGGCAACACCTTCTTCGAGATCATACCCACGCAAGGGATGGAGGTCGTGGTTGAGCCGTAGGGGCCGCTCCTTCAATCCGATGTACCTCCGGGGCCATCCACCGTGGGACACGGGGGTGACCCCGCCGGAGGTGGTTGAACTGGTCGAGGGCAGAGACCGCCCCCCTGGGCGCGCTCCCGACCTGGGCTGCGGCACCGGCACCACCCCAGACAAAGTGCGCGCGCTGTTCGAGGCTGCTTTCGCACTGGAGCGCATAGAGCGCGGCAGTGACCGCACCGGTCCTCCCTCAGCCTGGTACTGGCTGCAAAGACGGCAATGAGGGGCAAGCGAGCGCTGTGGGGCATCTTGGTATCCTTACTGCTAGCCGTCGGCGCAATAGGGTTGGCGGCCCGATCGCTGTTGGCCGACCTGCCCTCTCCCGACACCCTCTACGCCCACCAGACCGGCGTCTCCTCCCGCATCCTGGACCGCAATGGTCGTCTCCTCTACGAGATCGCCGATCCCCACGCCGGCCGCCACACACCGACCTCGCTGGAGGAAATACCTCTCGCCTGCCGTCAGGCCACCATCGCCACAGAGGACGCCAACTTTTACACCAACCCCGGCGTCGACGTGGCGGGCATAGTCCGCGCGCTGTGGATCAACCTCCGCGGCGGCGAAGTGCTGGCTGGCGGCTCCACCATCACCCAGCAACTGGCGCGCAACCTCCTCCTCGACCCCCAGGAGCGGTCGCAGCGTACCCTGACCCGCAAGCTGCGCGAGTCGATCCTGGCCTGGCGCATCGCCCGCCTCTACTCCAAGGATGACGTGCTGACCCTCTACCTCAACGAGGTCAACTATGGGAACCTAGCCTATGGCATCGAGGCCGCCGCCCGCACCTACTTTGGCCGGGAGGCGGCTGAACTCGACCTGGCCGAGTGCGCGCTGCTAGCCGGCCTGCCCCAATCCCCCGCCCTCTACGACCCGCTGACCAGCCCACAGGCGGCGCGGGAGCGGCAGCAGGTGGTGCTCGATCTGATGAGCCAGCAGGGATTCATCACCACTGAGCAGGCTCAACTGGCCGCAGCGGAGCCGCTCCGCTTTGCCGCCGCCCCCTTCCCCATAGAAGCCCCGCACTTTGTGATGACCGTCCGCGCCTGGTTGGAGGAGCGGTTCGGGCTGGAGGCGATCTACAGCGAGGGATTGGTCGTCACCACCACCCTCGACCTCGACCTGCAACAGGCCGCCGAGCGGGTGATGCGCCGCCAGTTGAACCGGTTGGCCCAGGCGGGAGAGGGGAGCGCCTACCACGACGTCAACAACAGCGCGCTGGTAGCCCTGAACCCGGTCAGCGGACAGGTCTTGGTCATGGTCGGCAGCCCGGACTATTTCGACCCCGCCATTGACGGTGCGGTCAACGCGGCCCTGGCCCTCCGCCAGCCGGGGTCGGCTATCAAGCCGCTGACCTATGCCGCCGCTTTCGACCCCCAGCCACGCGCCGGGTCACCCGCCCCCCTGCTCACCCCGGCCTCGATCCTGCTGGACGTACGCACCTCCTTCCCCACCCGCGAGGGGAACCCCTACGTCCCCCTCAACTATGACAACCGTTTCCACGGGCCGGTGTCGGCGCGGGAGGCGCTGGCCTGCTCTTACAACATCCCCGCCGTGTTGGTGCTGCAGAGGGTGGGGGTGGACCGTCTGGTCACGCTGGCGGGCGACTTGGGACTTTCCTCATTCGGCGCGGGGGAGCGGTTCGGGTTGGCCCTCACGCTGGGGGGCGGGGAGGTGCGGCTTTTGGAACTGACCGCTGCCTATGCCGCTTTTGACAACGGTGGTCGCCGGGTGGAGCCCTACACCGTGCTGGCGGTGCGGGACGCAGCCGGGAACATGCGCTACCGCGCCCGGACCCAGCCCGGTCCCCGCGTCATCGACCCCCGCGTGGCCTACCTGATCACCGACATCCTCTCCGACGGCGAAGCCCGCGCCCCGGCCTTTGGCCCGGTCAGTGTCCTCTCCCTCTCCCGACCGGCGGCAGCCAAGACCGGCACCTCCTCCGACTGGCGGGACAACTGGACCGTGGGCTACACGCCACAACTGGTGGTGGGAGTGTGGGCCGGCAACGCCGACGGCCGGCCAATGGTCCACGTCTCTGGGGTGGAGGGGGCCGGCCCCATCTGGCACGATTTTATGGAGACCGCGCTGCGCGGTCAGCCCGTGCTCGACTTTGTGGAACCGGAGGGACTGGAACGGGTGCAAGTCTGCGCCCCCTCTGGCCTTCTGCCCACTCCTTACTGTCCCCGCACGCGGACGGAGCTCTTTATCGCCGGGACCGCGCCGACGCGGGAGGATGATTGGTATCGGCCCGTGCGAATCGACGTGGCGACGGGCCAGCCCGCCGCACCGGATTCGCCCCCGGAGCGGGTCGTGGAGCAGGTTTACGTCTTTCCCCCAGTGGAGGTACGGGAGTGGGCGCAGGAGCACGGGTGGCCGCTCGGCCCCACCTCCGCGGCGCCAGGCACCGGCGCAGCCACAACCAGCCAGCAGGAGCTGGTGATCACCTCCCCCGACCCCGGCACAGTCTACCACCTCTCGCCAGCGGTGCCGGCCGCGTACCAGTCGATCCGCGTCTCGGCCCGACCAGCGGGGGGGGCGACAGTAGCGGAGATAACCCTCTACATCGACGGGGAACCATTGGCGACTCTCTCCGCCCCCCCGTTCGAGACCTTTTGGCCGCTGGCTCTCGGCGAGCACACCTTCCTGGCCCTGGGAGCGGACGCCGAGGGCCGCTCCCTGCGGAGCGGCCCCGTCTCCATCAGCGTCCTGCCGTAGGGGCACACCTGCGTGTGTGCCCTACTCCATCACCGGTAAGACAAAGGTAAAGGCCGAGCCTTGCCCTGGCTGGCTATCCACCCAAATGCGACCGTTGTGCTTCTCGATCACCGATTTGACAATCGCCAATCCCAATCCCGTTCCCTCGATCGTTTCCGTCTCTTCGCGCTCCACCCGATAGAAACGGTCAAAGATATAGGGTTGAGCACTCGGGGGAATCCCCATCCCGTTGTCGGTCACGCGCACAACCACGTACCCCTTTTCCTCCGTTGCCTCCACCGCCACCCATCCCCCCTCCTGGGTGTACTTGATACCATTGCTGAGGAGATTTTCAATAACCTGGCGCAGTCGCCGGGGGTTGCCGCGAACAAGAGGGAGAACCCGCCGCTTCCAGCGCAATGTCTGGCCTTTCTCCTCCGCGACGAGGCGGAACTCTTCTACAGCACCGTCGATGATGCCCTCCAGGTGAAGCGGCTCCATCTCCAGGTCGTACCCAGCCTCGATGCGGCCCAGGTCCAGCAGGTCGCCGATCAAATCGGTGATGTGAGTGATGCTCTTTTGCACCCGCGCCACAAACTCTTGCTGTTGCTCATTCAGCGGCCCCACCTTCGCCAACAGGTCCACATACCCCCGGACCGTCGTCAGCGGCGTCCGCAAGTCGTGGGAAACGGTGGAGACGAACTCCGACTTGACCCGGTCAAGTTCCTTGAGGTGCGTGATGTCCTGCATCATCAAGACAAACCCCACCTCCTCCACCGGCGTCACCTGCGCGCTATAGGTCCGACCATCGCGCGTCCCCACCTCGCCCCGGAGCGGCCGGCCGGTCCGGGAGGAGGTAGTAAGAAGGTCGCGCAACGATGGTTGGTGGATAGTCTCCAGCGCTGAGCGGCCCGTCACGTCCAGCCCCAGCCCCAGTGCAGCGCCAGCAGCCGGGTTGCAGAGGAGAATCTCCAGTCGCGGGTTGAGAATGACAACCCCCTCCTCCGTCTCCCGCAGCACGGCCCTCATCTTGTGCCGCTCCATCTCCGCCTCCTGGTAGAGACGGGCGTTCTCCACCGCCACCGCCGCATAATCAGCCAGTGCGGAGAGCAGGTGGACATCTCGCTCCGCAAAAGGACGGTCCTCCCGCCGATTGGTCACGCCCAGGACGCCGATGACCCCCCGCCCTGCCGCGCGGAGCGGCGCATAGACCAGCGCGTGGACCAGGTAGCCAGTCACCACCTTGGGCTGCCCCTGGGTCACCAGGAGCGGCTCCCCACTCTCCACCACCCGACCGGCTAGCGAATCCCGCACGGGGACGCGGAGAGCGCGCGCATGTTTCTCGTCCACGTTCTTGGCCGCCCGCAACACCAGATCACCGCCCCCCGGCTCGGTCAGCAACAGGAAACCCTCCTCGGCACGGGTGACAAAGACGCTGGCCTCTACCACACGGGTGAGCACCGTCTGCAAATCGAGGGAGGAGGTGACCGAGCGGCCAATGGCGCTGAGCGTAGCGAATTCCCGTACCTGTTCCTCCAGCCGGCGGTTGGCTTTCCCCAACTCCTCTATCGATCTGGGGCGGTCCTCTGCCATTCCCCGCTGCACCGCCCGCACCATCTCGTCCAGCTCGAACGGCTTGATCACATAGTCCCGCACACCCAACCGCAGCGCACGGACAGCCAGTTCCTCCGAACCGTGCCCGGTCATCAGGATAGTCGGGATGTACAGCCCTTCCTGTTGTAGCGTCTGCAGCACATCGAGGCCGCTCCTCCCCGGCATCTGCTGGTCCAAGATGATCAGAGCGGGTCGCTCCTCCCGCGCCGCACGCAACCCGGACACACCATCGCCAGCCTCGATGACGTGGTAACCGGCCGGCTCGAGGACCATGCTGCGCAGGATGCTCCGCACCTCGTCGCTATCGTCCACAACCAGGATTCGTTCTCCAGCCAAATTTCTCCCTCCGAACGACGGAAATCCCTACGCACTATAGCACAAATTGGGCTAGAAGGCCAGTCGGTACATCACTTGTCCCCTTCCCCAAATCACTTATAATGTAATTGCGGACGAGGACGACGAACTACAGGGCGACTGCCGAAAAGACAACGATGACCGAGAGAGAGCAGCAATACACAGCCCGAGTGCTGGTCGCCGACGATGACCCGCGAATGATCCACCTGGTCCGCGAGGTCCTCGAACTGGACCACTGCCAGGTGCTGGAGGCTCATTCGGGCGAGGAGGCGCTGGACATCCTGCGGCGAGAGAGCGACGCAGGCCGCGTGGTGGACGTGTTGGTGCTCGACATTCGGATGCCCGGCATCGACGGGTTCCAGGTTCTCTCCCGCGTCAAGTCCGACCCCATCCTCTCCCGCGTCTCCATCCTGGTCACCACCGCTCTGACCTCGGTGAACGACAAGACAGCAGGGTTAGAGATGGGGGCTGACGACTACCTGACCAAGCCCTTTGACCCACGGGAGCTACTGGCGCGCGTCCAGGCGATCATGCGCATCCGGCAGACGGAACAGGCTCTCCGCCAGCGCAACCGGGAACTGGCTGCTCTCAACGAGGTCAGCCGCACCGTGACCTCTAGCCTTGACCTGGACGAAGTGCTGGTCGCCACGATGCAGGGCATCCGCGAGATTCTCCAGGTCGAGGCCGGCTCGCTGGTCCTGGTGGACGAGGAGAGCGGCGACCTGGTGGTTCAGAAAACCCTCAGCCCGGAACATGGCTGGATCACCGGCCGGACCCTCAAGCCCGGCGAGGGCATCATCGGCCACATCGTCGCCACCGGACAACCCGCTCTGGTCAATGACGTGGCGGAGGACCCCTTCTTCCGCCCCCAGATAGACGGTGGCAGCGGGTTCACCCCCCGCACCATTCTCTGCGTCCCGCTCACCGTCCGCGACCGGATCATCGGGGTGATCCAGGTGATCAACAAGCTCGACGGAGTCTTTACGCCAGCCGACTCGGACCTCTTGCAGACGATGGCGGGGGCGGTGGCGGTGGCGGTGGAGAACGCCCAGCTCTATGCCGAACTGGCCGACTTTGCCACCGAGTTGGAGCGCTCTCAGGCCCAACTCGTCCAGGCAGAAAAGATGGCCGCCATTGGCCGGTTGGCTGCCTCTATCGCCCACGAGATCAACAACCCTCTCCAGGCGATCCACAACAGCCTGTACCTGACCACGATAAAACGATTGCCGGAAGAGAAACGGAGCCAATACTTGACCAAGGCTCAGGAGAACGTAGAGCGGCTGATCGAGATCGTCCAACGCATGCTGGACTTTTATCGCCCTTCCAAGGGGGGCATCACCCAGACGGACATCAACCAGGTCATCCAGAACACTCTGGCCATCGCCGACAAACGGTTGCAGCACAGTCACATTCGCGTCCACACGCGCCTGGCCAAGAACTTGCCACCCATCCCCGCCATACCCGATCAACTGGCACAGGTCTTTTTGAACATCATCATCAATGCCATCGAGGCAATGCCGGATGGAGGCGACCTGCGGATAGGCACCCTGCTGAGCGAGGACGGGGAATGGGTTCTGGCTGCCCTGCGCGATTCAGGGCCCGGCCTGGCCCCCGAGGAAGCGAGTCACGTCTTTGAGCCGTTCTACACCACCAAACCACAGGGCACCGGGCTTGGGTTAGCCATCAGCTATGGCATCGTCGAGCGGCATGGAGGCACCATCAAAATCTCCAGTCAGCCCGGCCTGGGAGCCACATTTATCGTCCAACTTCCGGTGCATACCGTCCACCCGCAGAGCTAGGAGCAGGCAATGGAAACGACATGGCGACCGCGCATTCTCGTGGTAGACGACGAGACCACCACCCGCATCTCTCTGGCCGAGGTCCTCAAGCTGGAGGGGTACGAGGTGGACACCGCCGCCAGCGGCGAGGAAGCCCTCACCCTCATCAACGAGCACCCCCCTTTCAACCTGACGATACTGGACCTCAAGATGCCGGGAATGGACGGATTGGAACTGACCAAGGCGGTGCAGACCCGGTCGCCCGAGACGGTCATCATCCTGCTGACAGCCTTTGGCACCCTGGAGACAGCCATCGAGGCCATCCGGCGGGGCGCTCACGATTACCTGCTCAAACCGTGCCCCGTGCCCCAGATCCTGGAGAGCGTGCGCAAAGGGCTGACCAAGCAGCAGCGGGAGCAGCACCGGCGAGAGCTGGTCTCGCAGTTGGAACAGACCCTCTCGGAGCTGACAACTGTCGAGCAACTGGGCGGTGAACAAACCGCCCCTCTCTCCGCCGTCAAACGAGTGCTGACAGTACAGGATGTCCGCATCGACCGCGAGCGCCACACCGTCACCATCGGCGGCGAAGCGGTGAACCTGACGCCGACCGAGTTCAAGCTTCTCCTCTGCATGATGGAGAACCCCGACCAGGTCTATACCCCCCAGCAGTTGGTCCGCCACGCCCAGGGGTACGAAGCCGACCCCTGGGGAGCGCGGGCCATCGTCCGCGTCCACGTCCGTCGGCTGCGGCGCAAGCTGGAGCCCGACCCCAGCCAGCCCCGCTACATCGTCAATGTGCGCGGGGTGGGGTACATGTTCCCTTCCAGCACGCCGGAGGACAAGAGTTCCTGAGCGCCCCCGTAACACAACCGTAACTGCTTCGCAACCCCCATCCGCTCTATTCTGTGATACCCTGTTAGCGGGCAAGGGCATCCCTCACAGAGGGAATGCCCGCCAATGTCCCACCATCACACCTGCCCCGACAACCAAATCAGCGGCGGAGACTGGATGTGGAAACGGAACAGAAATGGGTTTTGATCGTTGACGACGAAGAACAGGTCGCTCTTTCCCTGGAGGAGACTCTGAGGACGATGGGGGACGACCTGGCCGCGATCAGCGTGGGATCGGCCGAAGAGGCTCTGGAACAATTCGCACACCACCCCTTCGACCTGCTGGTCACGGACCTGCGAATGCCGGGGATGGATGGGCTGGAGTTGATCCGGCGGGTGCGAGACTCGCATCCGCATGTCCCAGCCATCCTGATCACGGCCTACGGGTCGGACGAGACGGAGATAGAGATACAGCATCTCCGGCTTGCCTCCTACCTGACCAAGCCGTTCCGGATCACCGAGTTTATGCGAGTCGTGGAACAGGCGCTCCGCCTGAAACAACCGGACCGCACAGCTCCCTCCCCTCCCCCCGGTCAGGCGAAGGGGATTGAGCGCGTTCTGACGACGTTGCGGCGTGCCACGGGCGCTCAATGCCTCCTGTTAGCAGACAGGAAAGGGCGGCTCCTGGCCCAAGTTGGGAGTGCCAAACCCATCCCGTTGGAGAGGGTTCTATCTGTTCTAGCAGAGGAGATCGCGATCACCACACGGATGAATCGCTATCTGCGGGGCCAGGTAGAGACGAGCATGCACCACTATGAGGGCGAGCGGCACCGCATTTATGCGGCGGTCGCCACCGACGGCCCATTGCTGGTGGTGGTCATGAATCAGCAGGGGGCCTTTCGCCAATCGGGCGTGACCTGGCTGTTCCTCCGGCGCGCGTTGCACGAACTGCGGCGACTCTCACGGCAGGCGGAGAGAAGGAACATCTCCCCACCGACAGCCACCACACCTCCTCCTGGCGACCTGACCCCAGCCCAGGCTCAAGCACTGGGGCTGTCGGAGGAGCCAGAAGCAGGCGAGGGGTCAGCATGAACGAGACCAAAGCAAAAGAGAAGAATGGCCCAAACCGCTGGCAGGCAGCCAGGACCACAGAACATCTGCCGGGAGCGAACGATATGCAGGTGCGACGACTGAGGCGGGTGCTGCGCCACGCGCTCTGGTTCAGCCGTCACCGGAGAGAGGGGAAACGAGGGAGCGATCTCGCCGCCAGAGCTCGGCCCCCCGCCACAGAGACCCCGGAATAGTTTCGCTTTCGGGGCGACCTTCTGTAGAACAAGCCACCAGGTCGAGTCCTGCGCTCTGGATGAGAGAACGCACCAATTCGCCAGTGGTATCCAAACTGGAACGCATCTTGCGCCACAGGTGTATCTCACTTTGGGGCGGGTTGCCCGGCAGGGAAGCCGCGAAGACGTCGAGTCCGTAGCTTGGAGGTCGCGCTCCAAGCGCGACGTCTGGAATATAGGCTTTAGCC
>JAOZPF010000275.1 GCA_029932895.1 Anaerolineae bacterium
ATGCAACATCGCCGCACCTGAGACGAGGCCTGGGGCGCCGGGCGGCGCCCGCAGGCCAGCCTGCACACGTCGGGGGGCGGCGGTGGGGCCGCACCCTGAGACGGACGTGGTGTGTCCTCCACGACCGCCGTCGGCGTGTGCCGGCGGCGGTTTTGCATGCCCTAATAGTGGAGGAGGTAGCAATGTCCGAGCGGGATTTCACCCGTCTGACCAAGATCGCTTCCTGCGCCGGCTGAGCGGGGAAACTGGCCCCTGGGGTCCTGGCGCAGGTCCTGCGCCCCCTGCTTGACGCGACAAAAGAGAATAGCCGGATCGTTGTGGGGCTCGGCGAGCCTGACGACGCGGTGGTTTACCGGCTGGACGACGGCACTTTGTTGGTCATCACCGCTGACTTTTTCGCCCCGGTGGTGGATGATGCCTACACCTATGGCGCTATTGCCGCCGCCAACGCCATCAGCGATGTGTACGCGATGGGCGGTACTCCCTTTCTGGCCCTCAACTTGTCCGCTTTTCCCTCCGATATGCCGCCCGAGATCGCCACGGCGATCCTCCGTGGCGGGATGGAAAAGGCTGGCGAGGCCGGGGTCGTCGTCGCTGGCGGGCACACGATGGACGATAAGGAACCCAAGTATGGCTTGGTTGTCCTGGGCACTGTTGCCCCTGAGCGAATGTTGGTCAAAGGGGGCGCCCGACCAGGGGAGCGGCTGGTGCTCACCAAGCCGCTGGGCTCTGGCATCATCACCACCGCCTACCGCGCCGGCAAAGCGCCGCCGGAGAGCATGGAGAAAGTCGTCCCCTGGATGCTGCGGTTGAATAAGGACGCCGCCGCCGCCATTCACGCCACCAGCGGGCGCGGCGCGACCGATATCACTGGCTTTGGATTCCTGGGTCACGCGGTGGAGATGGCGCAGGCTGCCTCCGTGCGCTTTTGCTTCTGGGCCGACCGCATCCCAGTGCTGGAGGAAGCCTACCCCCTGGCTGACCAGTGGCTCTTCCCCGGTGGTACGGCAGCCAATGAGATGTACTTCCGCCAGTGGGTCTCTATCGCCCCCTCCATCCCCGAGGAGGTGGGTATGCTCTTTTACGACGCCCAGACCAACGGCGGCATCTTGGCTGCCATTCCAGCGGGCGAGATGGACCGCTTTGCTGCTGCCTGCCGGGAACTGGATCAGCCTTTCTGGGAGATAGGTGAGGTGGTGGAGGGAGAGCCAGGGGTGGAGGTCAAATGACTGTTCGGCCCATCTTCCTTTGCGGTGTCGGTGGGCCGGGCGGTCGGCTGTGGGCAGGTTGCCAGGCTTGTACCGCTGACCTGAGAAGAAACGGCATGAACAGAGGCACGCTCGATAGGAGGGACTTGTGAGCGCAACGGTGGACGCCAGGGGTTTGTCCTGCCCCCAACCGGTTATCCTGACCCGTGACGCGATGAGCGCCGATACCCAGGTGACGACGATAGTTGACAACGAGACTGCCCAGCACAACGTCACCCGGATGGCAGAGCGGGCGGGGTGGTCGGTGCGGGCCGAGAGCCGGGAGGATGGCATTTATCTGCACATCGTCCCTGGTGAGGTTTCTGAGGTGGTGCCCATAACGTCGCAGGTTGACAGACCGTTGGTGCTGGTGGTCCCCGCTGCCGTGATGGGGCGGGGAGAGCACATCGAACTGGGGCAAAAGCTCATCCAGAACTTTTTCTACGTCCTGGAGGCGCTGGACCAGCAGCCAGACACCATCATCTTTTTCAACAGCGGCGTCAAGCTGGTAGCCGAGGGCTCACCCGCCCTGGAGCACCTTCAGGCTCTCCAGGGCCGTGGGGTGGAGATTCTGGCCTGTGGCACTTGTCTGAACGACTATGGCCTGGCGGAGCGCGTTGCCGTCGGCAAGGTCTCCAATATGTACACCATCGCTGCGAAGATGATGGGAGCGGGGAGGGTGGTCAGCCTGTAGCCTCGCCTGAGCGGGAGTGATTCGCGCATTTTACCGATTCGGGTATAATAACCCCCGCCAACGCGGGAGATTATCGCCTTGTCATTTTTGCAGAGCCTCATCCCCCACCTGCAGCGGGGGGCGATTGTCCTTTTTGCCTTTGCGGTCATCGCATTTGGTCTCAGCGTTCTTTATTTTCGCCGCGCTCGCACTGCCCCCTATTACATTATGCGCGAGGCGGCACGGCACAAAGGGGTGAACTGGTTCCTCGGCGCTGTAGCCGCACTGATGGTTGGGGTGGGGTTGCTTTTCCTGCACGACCACCCTCCCCAGTTCCCGCCGCCGCCAACGCCGGCCCCCCCGACGGCTACCGCTACCCCGCTGCCTGCGGTCTCCATTCCAACCGCCACCCTGCCGCCACTCCCCACCGCAACTCTGCCTTCACTCCCCACCACCGTTCCCTCGGCGACCCCCACCCGTCCGCCGACGGCCACACCGCCCTTCATACCCACTCCCACTCCTACCTATCCCCTACCTGAGGGTGCCGTTCCCATCCTCCCCAACGCGGTCCCAGCCGCGCCAGAGGCTCAGATCACCTTTGCCGCCTTTGCCCTCGACGTGGAGAACAGGCGGCCGGTCGAGCCCGGCCTTGAGTTTCCCCCCGGCGACCACCGGATCTATTTCTTTTTCAACTACCAGGATATGACGGCCGGCTCGACGTGGACCTATGCCTGGTATCGGAATGGCGAGTACCTGGACGGGAACACGTGCCTGTGGGCAAGCGCGGCAGGGGATTGTCCGCAGACGGTGGGAGTCACCGGGACCACGTATCTCTTCTACAGGCCGCCGGGAGGTTACGAGCCTGGGACCTATGAGGTACGCGTCTGGATCGAGGACCGGGTTCAGAGCACAGCTCAGTTCGTCATCACCGAGTAGGTGGTGCCCCTGCTCCGAGGTGTGGGGGGTGCATTGACAGTCATGGGGGGACGTGGTAGAATGGGGGCGCGGTGGGGGAGCCATCATCCCGCGTGCCTGGAGGGATGGCCGAGTGGACTAAGGCGGCGGTCTTGAAAACCGCTGTGGCCGTGAGGTCACCGGGGGTTCGAATCCCTCTCCCTCCGCTGACAACCGAATAGGGATCACGGGGAGGTGCCAGAGCGGACGATTGGGGCTGCCTGCTAAGCAGTTGTGGGGGGAACTCCACCCAGGGTTCGAATCCCTGCCTCCCCGCCAGACGTGCCCCCGTAGCTCAACTGGACAGAGCGTTTGGTTGCGGACCAAAAGGTTACAGGTTCAAATCCTGTCGGGGGTACCTGGAAGGGTCTGTTGCCCGTCCGACCGCGGGGATGAAAGGCTTCGACGGGGAAGGCTGGGCATGGACGGCGAGCCGGGGCGCTTGGACCCCGTTAACAACCGAGCAAAGACCCAAGAGTGCCAACAATTGGGCAGCGATCCCCGTCGCCGCGTAAGCGGTTAGGGGAAAACGGGCTGTGAAAACGGCCCCGCCCGCCCCGTTCTCGCGCCGGTGGAGCGGGGGCCGGGTGTCATAATGCTGGCGTGCGGCGGCCGGACGTCGATAAGGCGGCCAAAGAAACCCATCGACTAGGCGCGGGTGTAGCGCGGTCGGCAGCGGCTCCCCGCGCGAGAAAAAATCGCCGACTAGGCTCGTAGAAGTTCATGGTCGAGTTCTCCGGACGCGGGTTCGAATCCCGCCATCTCCACCACAGTGGGCCGGCACCGAGAGGTGCCGT
>JAOZPF010000046.1:0-6341 GCA_029932895.1 Anaerolineae bacterium
GCGCTATCTGCGCGGTGCTGCGCGGCCTCCAGTTCCGCCTGGTGATCGACCATCAGCTCCAGGGAGTGGGGCGAGGGGGTGGGTGGGTCGCCGCTCTTTTGGCCACGGTAGTCATAGAGAGCCAACAGGCTGCCCTCGGCGGTGGCCTCGGCTGCCTGCTCCGTCGATAGGCCGCCCGCGCCGTGGAGGATCGAGGCCACGCGGCGGGCTTCGAGTTTATGTGCCTTCCGCGCTGCCAGTCCGGCTGCCCGCCGAACCGCGTCGGTGTCGAACTCTTCCTGCGGCCCCAGCCCCACCAGAATCACCCGCCGGGCCGGGATTGCCCCCCGGGGGTAGAGCACCACGACCTGCCCGGCCTTGCCGGAGAAATCGCCAGCGGCGACCAGGTCGGAGATCGCGCCGTTGAGGGCACGGTCCACGGCCTCGGTTGCCCCGCCAGGCTGTGTGTCCTCGAACAGGCTGACAACGACCGCGTCGGCGTCGCTCTCTTGAATCGCACCGGGGATGACTTTGACGTCCATCGCAGAGCTCTCCTCTCGCGCTGATTGATTGTTCCTATTGTACTCGCAATCCCTCTCGGCACAACCTCTGTTGGGACGCCGGGCGTGGTCTAGTTTTGATGCCGCTGGTGAATTGGCGTGTTTGCCCCTCCCAGGCCCCGCATAAATGGCGGGGTCTGGGAGGGGAGATTCAACCCAATCTGTCTCTGCTACGGCGGGGCCAGTGCTGTCAGCAGTCGCCGGCTGCGCTGCTTGGTGCCAGGTTCCTGCTCGCCGGCCGGGCCAACGCAGCCGGGGCAGCCGTCGGCGCAGGGGCAGGCGCGCACTCTTTCCAGCCCCGCCTCCAACAGGGTCTCGAACATCTCGTAGAGACGCGGGCTCAGGCCGGCCCCGCCCGGCGTCCGGTCGTAAAAGATCAGCCGTGGCAGCCCGGTGGCCTGAGCGCGGGATTCCACCGCCGCGCCCAGGTCGTCTGGCGCGCAGAGGAGGTACAGCGGGGCCAGATGACGGAGCAGGTAGGCCAGCCCCGCAAGCCCGCTGCGTGCCCCCCGCGCCCGCTCTGCCCTCCGATGGCAGGATGGGCAGAGGGTGATCAAGTTGTCGAGGCTGTTAGCGAGCCGGTAGAGATCGTTGGTACCGGGGATGTAGCCAAAGGTGTGAAAAGGCACGATGTGGTGGACGTCGTGGTGGTGGCCCTCCCGCTCCGGCGCGCCGCAGTGACGACATTGGTAGCCGTCGCGGGCGCGGGCCGCCTCGCGCTGAGTGGGCCAGTTCGGACCATAGTCGATACGGGGACGGAGCACCCCTTCCTCCTCCATCCGCCCCACCAATCCCTCAGAGAGGTCCAGCCAGGTCCCCACCGTCGCCATCCGCTGCTCCGGCAGGTCGATCTCGCCCCAGCCGAGCACCTCGTGGGTGTAGCGGCGTACCTGCCGGTAGCCGGTGGCCCGCGTAGCGACCTCCAACCGGCCCAACCCCGCCTCCCAATTTTCATTCCCCCGTCTCTCGATCGTCTCCAGCACCGCTACCTCTGTCGTCGCGCTGGCGCGGGTGTAGAAATCGACCGTTTCAGCCCGCACCTGCGCCAGCCCCCCCTCCCAGTCTAGCGCTTCCACCAGGTAGGTGGCCCCTTCGTGGGGATAGACCGCGCCGGGATAGACCAGCAGGGGAGCGCTGGGCCGGTCGATCTGGCCGATCACCTGCGGTGGGTCGGTCGCAATGTCCTGGATGACGACGCTATCCGGCCCCCCGGAGCGCAGTCCCACTTTCCCGGCGGGATACTCTTCCCCGATCCAGATAGTGCGACCATTACTGCGGTGGAGCGAGCCCTCCCCAACCAGCAGGTCGAGCAGTTCCTGCGCGGCGCTGAACCCGCCAAAAGGCTCGCCCGCCTCAAAGGGTAGTTCGTAGGCGGCGCAGGCCAGGTGGCTGGTCAGGATCGCCAGATTGTCGGGGTCGAGCAGCCCCTGTTCCACCGCTCGCCCGAAAAAGTAACGGGGGTGGGTGACCAGGTACTGGTCGAGGGGGGAGGGGCTGGCGACGAGCACCGCCAAGGAGGCCTCGGCGCTCCTTCCCGCCCGCCCCGCTTGCTGCCAGGTGGAGGAGATGGAGCCAGGGTAACCGACCATCACGCAGCCGGTCAGCGCGCCGATATCGACTCCTAGTTCCAAGGCGTTGGTCGCCACCACGGCCCGCACCGTTCCCTCCCGCAGCCCGCGCTCGATCTCGCGCCGCTGGGTGGGCAGGTAACCGCCGCGGTAGCCGCGCACCCGCTCCGGGTTCTGCCCATCCGCGACCGCCAGATCGCGCAGGTAGCCCAACAGCACCTCGACCGTCAGCCGGGCGCGGGCAAAGAGGATGGTCTGGATGTCGGCCCTGAGCAGGCGGGCCGCAATGTCGAGGGCGGATAGCAGGGCCGAACGGCGGGTGCCGAGTTGGGGGTCGGTGAGCGGCGGGTTGTAAAGGACAAGGTGTTTCTCGCCGTGGGGGGAGCCGTCTCTGGTGACGGTTACCACCGGGGCCTCCAGCAGCCGCTCGGCCAGTTCACCCGGATTGGCGATGGTGGCCGAAGCGCAGAGAAAGCGCGGCTCGGCACCATAAAAGCGGCAGACCCGCCGCAACCGGCGCAGCAGGTTGGCGACGTGGCTGCCAAAGACCCCGTGGTAGACGTGGAGTTCGTCCAGCACCACCCAGCGCAGGTTGGCAAAGAAACGCGCCCAGCGGGTGTGATGGGGCAGAATCCCCGCGTGGAGCATATCCGGGTTGCTCACCAGCAGGCGGGCCTGGCTGCGGACGGCGCGGCGCTGGGAGGCGGGGGTGTCACCGTCGTAGGGGCGGACGGCGATGGGGGGCTGGAGGGCAGAGACGAACGGCTCCAGGGCGGCGATCTGGTCGTGGGCCAGGGCCTTGGTGGGAAAGAGGTAGAGGGCGCAGGCCTGGGGGTCGGTGAGCAGGGTGTGGAGGACGGGGAGGTTATAGGCCAGTGACTTGCCGGAGGCGGCAGCGGTGGCCTGGACGACATTCTGGCCGTCCAGGGCGGCGGCGACCGCCTCGGCCTGGTGGCTGTAGAGGGCTTTGATTCCCAGACGGCGAGCCGCACTCACCAAACGGGAGTCGAGGTCAGCCGGCCACGGCCCGGTGCGTGCCGGGCGAGCGGGGATGCGCTTCCAGGCAGTCACGCAGCGCATGAAATCGGGGTCGGCACGCAGCCGGGCCAATAACTCGCTCAAATCCATCTCGCTCCTCCCTCCCCCATTATACCAACGAACCATCGCCTAACCAACTTGTCATCCCCTCCCTCTCGCGCTATAATCCGCTGCAATGAACGGGATCGATCGCTTCGAAACGTTGGCCGAACGGCTGGTGGAAGGGACGTTCGCGCGGCTGTTCGCCGGGTATTTGCATCCTCTCGAGGTCGCCACGCACCTGGCGCGGGCGATGGAGGACCACCAGGTCCGCGCGCCGGACGGCACCCCGTTAGCGCCAACCCACTATTGGATCTATTTGCACCCGCAGGACTTTGGCTCGCTCATCGCTGACCGGCCTACGCTGGCCGATGAGCTGGCCGAACACGTGGCGGCGCTGGCAAAGGGCGCGGACCTGGTGCTCGTTGCCCCTCCCACAGTCTCGGTGGAGCCGCTGCTGAACGTCCCCTCCCACTCGGTGCGCGTGGAAGCGCGCTGGGAGCCGGAGGAGGGGGAGCTTGCCGGCGCTACCCGCGAGATGGGGGATGAGGAGCAGGCAGCGGTGCAGGCGGCCGTCGCGGAGGAGCCGCAGGGACAGCCTTTCCTGATCGTCGGCGGACAGCGTCACGTGGAGCTGGTGGACGCGGTGGTCAGCATCGGGCGTGCACTGGATAACGACATCATCCTGGAGGACCGGCGGGTCTCTCGTCACCACGCCCAGCTCCGCCGCCGCTACGGGCGGTACGTTCTCTACGATGCGGGGAGTTCCGGCGGGACCACGATCAACGGCTACCCGGTCCAAGAGTGCGTGCTTCAGCCGGGGGATGTCATCTCCCTCGCTGGCGTCGAGCTGGTCTATGGGCAGGACCCCCTCCCCGCGCCCGAGCCAGGGGAAGGGGACACGCCAACTCTGGGGCTCGACCCGCTTTCCCCCACCAGCGGCGAGGAATAGCCACGTGGACCTCCTGTTGCTTCTGCTCCGTGTTCTGCTGACCGTCCTGCTATATCTTTTCCTCGGCGCCGTGATGATCCTGCTGTGGCGCGAATTGCGGCAGGCCGCCGGGACGGAGCGGGGTGGTCACCCGGAGGGTCGCCTCGTGGTGGTGGAGGCGGGGGAAGAGGGGCCGGAGGTCGGCGCGGCTTTTGCGCTCCAGGAGGTGACCTCGCTGGGGCGTGGCCCCGCCAACACGGTAGTTCTCCCCAGCCCATTCGTCTCCACCCATCACGCCCTGCTGGTCTGGCGGGAGGGACGCTGGTGGCTGGAGGATCAGGGGAGCAAGAACGGGACGCTGCTCAACGGTGAACTCCTCACGCGCCCCACCGTCGTCAGCGCGGGGGACCTGATCGGCGTGGGGCAGGTGGTGTTGCGGTTGGAGAGCCTATAGGGCGGGCCTGGCGGCTCGTCCGCAAGGAGGAAGAGCGATGAATATGGGATTGGAGGGCCAAGTCGCCCTGGTAACTGCCGCCAGCCGCGGGCTGGGGAGGGCGGTGGCGCTGCAACTGGCACGGGAAGGGGCGGCCGTCGCCATCTGCGCGCGCCGACCCGGACCCCTGGAAGCCAGCGCCGCCGCCATCCGCGAGTCCACGGGAGCAGAGGTCCTGCCTGTGGTCGCCGATGTCTCCGTGCCTGAGGACGTGGAGCGGCTGGTGAGGACGGTCCTGGGCCATTTCGGGCGCGTGGACATCCTGGTGACCAACGCGGGGGGCCCCCCGCCCGGTCGTTTCCTCGACCTCACAGCGGAGGACTGGGAGGCGGCGGTGCGGTTGACGTTGATGAGCGCCGTTCGTCTCTGCTATGCCGTGGTCCCCGCGATGCGGGAGCAGGGCTCCGGCTCCATCGTGGCGATGACCTCGATCAGCGTCAAGCAGCCGTTGCCCAACCTGTTGCTCTCCAACAGCCTGCGCCTGGCGGTGATCGGCTTGGTCAAGACGCTGGCGGACGAACTGGCAGCCGATTCGATCCGTGTCAACGCCATCTGCCCCGGCTGGACGCGGACGGAGCGGGTGGAGCAGCTCCTGGCCGACCGGGCGGCTCGCAGCGGGGCGACGGTGGAGGAGGAGGCGGACAGGATAGCGGCGGCGATCCCCCTGGGTCGGATGGGGACGCCGGAGGAATGTGCCCGCGCCGTGGCGTTTCTGGCCTCTCCCGCGGCATCCTATATCACCGGGGTGAGCTTGTTGGTGGATGGAGGAATGTACAGAGGGGCGATGTAGTCCGTATGCGGAGGTAAATCCATGGACCCCATTCGTATTGGTATCATCGGTGGCAGCGGTCTCTACCAGATGGAGGGGCTGACCGACGTCGAGGAGCGGCGCATTGCGACCCCCTTTGGCGATCCGTCCGACGCCCTGATCATTGGCAGGGTGGAGGGAGTGCCGGTGGCTTTCGTGGCTCGTCACGGTCGGGGCCACCGCATCACGCCGACCCAGGTGAACTATCGGGCCAACATCTATGCCCTCAAGAGCCTGGGGGTGGAGCGGGTGATCTCGATCTCGGCCTGTGGCTCCCTGCGCGAGCACTTGCATCCGGGCGAGGTCGTCGTTCCCGACCAGCTCTTTGACTTTACCAAAAAGCGGGAGCACACCTTTTTTGGCGACGGGCTGGTGGCTCACGTTGGCGCGGCCAATCCGTTCTGCGCCGACCTCTCGGCCCACATCGCCGCCAGTGTGGCCGAGGCTGGGGGGACAGTTCACCAGGGAGCCAAGTTCATCACCATTGAGGGGCCGCGCTTTAGCACGAAAGGGGAGAGCCACGTCTTCCGCGCCTGGGGAATGGACATCATCGGTATGACGACCAGCCCGGAGGCGTTCCTGGCCCGCGAGGCCGAGATGTGCTACGGCGTGATGGCCCACATCACCGACTATGATGTCTGGCACGAGACGGAAGAACCGGTCCACGTGGAGATGCTGCTGGAGACACTGGCGGCTAACGCCGCCCTTGCCCAGCGGGCGATCCGGCTCCTGGTGCCCAGGCTGGCTACGACCGAGCGTACCTGCGACTGCAAAGATGCCCTGGCGGGTGCTCTCATCACCCAGCGGGACCTGATCCCGGAGGAGCTCATCGCCAAACTCTCGCCCATCGTCGCCAAGTATCTGAAGTGAGCAACCTGCAACTTGCAACCTGCAACTTGCAACCTGTAACCTGTAACCTGTAACC
>JAOZPF010000046.1:6441-13722 GCA_029932895.1 Anaerolineae bacterium
GTAACCTGTAACCTGTAACCCACAACCCCAAGATGTCCTTTCTACAGGAGCCTACAGCCCGCCGCGAGCGGCTCTTGCTTGCTCTAGCCACCGCCTTTGTCGCGACTGGCAGTGTTACACTCTGTCTCGCCAGTTCTTCCTTTGACGTCCGCTACCTGGCGTTTGTCATCTCGGCGTTTGTCCTCTCCCTGACTGTCGCTCACGTCACCCTTTCCCGCCGCCTGCCTAACCGTGACCCGTTGCTGCTTCCCGTCGCCGCCCTGCTGAGCGGTTGGGGGTTGTTGATGATCTGGAGGCTGTCGCCGAACTTTGTCACGCGGCAGGCGGTATGGCTGCTCCTCTCCACACTGGCGATGCTGGCGGTAGTGCGGGCAGGGCGCAGTCTGCGCTGGCTGCGCCGCTATCGCTACACCTGGTTGCTGACCGGGTTGGCCCTGCTGGCCGCCACGCTGCTCTTTGGAGTCAACCCCTCCGGGCATGGGCCGCGGTTGTGGTTGAAGGTGGGGGGCGCATACTTTCAGCCCTCGGAACCGCTAAAACTGCTGATGGTGGTCTACCTGGCCTCGTATCTGGCCGAGCGGCGGGGGTTGTTGTTGCAGACGGGCCACCGGATAGGGCGGCTGCGGTTGCCGCCGCTGGCCTATGTGGGGCCGCTCGTGGTGATGTTCGGCCTGGCGGTGTTGATCCTGGCCTGGCAACAGGACCTGGGCGCGGCGATGCTCTTTTTCTTTACCCTGCTGGCGATGCTCTACCTGGCGACGGGGCAATGGGGATACGTGGCGGCGGGGGTGGGGCTTTTTCTCCTGGCTGGCGTCGCGGGCTACCTGGGCTCGGCGCGGGTGGCGCTGCGGGTGGACGGCTGGCTGAACCCCTGGCCCGATGCCGCCGACCGGGCGTTTCAGATCGTCCAGAGCTTGCTGGCCTTTGGCGCGGGAGGGATCGGCGGACAGGGGCTGGGGCTGGGCCGCCCTACCTATATCCCTGCTGTCCACACCGATTTCATCTTTGCCGCGATCGCCGAAGAATTTGGGCTATCCGGCACCCTGGTCGTCGTCGGGCTGTACGCAGTGCTTTTGGTGCGGGGGTTCCGCGCCGCCCTCCGCGCCCCTCGTCCCTTTGAGCGCTTCTTGGTCGCGGGGCTGACCGCCGGGTTGGTGATCCAGGCTTGGGTCATCGCGGCGGCCAACGCCAGACTGGCACCCATTGCTGGTGTCACTCTTCCTTTTCTCTCTTACGGTGGCTCTTCTCTTCTCTCCACCTTTATCACCCTTGGCCTTCTCCTGCGCATCTCTGCCTCCCCGACCGAGCAACCGACCGGTCAACAGGTCAATCGTGCTCCCCTGCTCTCCCTCGCCTGCGCTCTCAGTCTGGCCCTGACCATCCTCGCTGCTATCTGTGGCTATTGGTCTGTGGCCCGCGCCGACTGGCTGGTCGCCCGGGAGGACAATCCCCGGCGGGTAGAGTACGAGCAGCGCATTCTACGCGGCCGCATCCTAGACCGGGAGGGCGTCATCCTGGCAGGGGTGGAAGTGGGGCCTGGCGGCATTGTCACCCGCACCTACCCGGTGGTGGAGGCGGCTCCTGTGGTAGGGTACGCCAGCCTGCGCTATGGAACTGGCGGCGTCGAGGCGGCTTTCGACGACGTGCTGCGGGGGGAGGAGAGGAGGTCGGCCTGGGAGGCGGCGTGGGCGGACCTGCTCCATCGCCCGCCGGTGGGCCGGGATGTGCGCTTGACGCTGGATGCTGGTCTGCAGCGGGCGGCGCAGCAGGCGCTGGGCGACGGTGCTGGCGCAGTGGTGCTGATCGACGTGGAGACGGGAGAGCTGCTGGCGATGGCCTCGGCCCCCAGTTTCGACCCGGCTCGGCTGGACGAGGAGTGGGACCGGCTGCGAGAGGAGCCAGCCGCGCCGCTGGTCAACCGGGCCACACAGGGACTCTACCAGCCCGGAGCAGCGCTGGAGACAGTGGTGCTGGTCGAGGCGCTGGGACACGGCTTGGTCGGCTTGGGGGACCGGGCCCCTGCGCTCACAACGACGGTGCAGGTGGGCGACGTGGCGGTGGGGTGCCTGGGCGAGCCGCCGCCCCTGGGCGACATGGCTGGAGCGTACCGTGCGTCCTGTCCTGGCCCGTTCACCGTATTGGGTGAACAACTGGGGGTAGAGGGGCTGTCGGCGGCCGTGACCCGCTGGGCTCTAGTGGAGCCCCCGCCGCTGGAGCTGGTCACCGAGGCCGGCGATTGGTCGCCTGAGGACGTGGTGTTGGAGGCGGTGGGGCAGGGCAGCCTGACCGTCTCTCCGTTGCATATGGCGCTGTTGGCGGCGACGCTAGCAGATGAGGGGAGGATGCCGGCCCCCAGATTGGTGCTGGAGGCTGAAGCGCAGGGTGCGCCGAGGGAGGTGATCCCTCCCGCAATGGCCCAAATGCTTCTGGAGACCTGGAGGCTGTATGGTGCGGACGTTCGAGGTCACCTGGGGACTGCCGTGGCTGGTGCGGATGCGCCTCACGCTTGGTTCCTGGGTGTGGCGCCGGCTGAAGGGGGGGGGTATGCCGTCGCGGTGTTACTGGAACACCCCGCCGCACCACAATTGGCGGCGGAAGTGGGGACAAACCTGCTGGAGGCCGCTCTGCGGTAATTCCCTCCGGCGGCGTGGTTACAGCAGGCTCATCCCTCCGTCTGGAATCGAGGCTTCAGCCGGTCCTCTGCCAGAAGGTCTGTCCCTTTCTCTGGAATCGAGGCTTCAGCCGGTTCCCCAAGCCCTGTCTGGCTACTTGGAAAGCCGGGCGGCCTCGCGGGCCAGCTCCAGGTACTCCCGGCGCACCAGTTCCTGCTCCTTCACGCCGAACATCTCCAACAGCTCTCCGATCAGCTCTGCCTTTCGCTCTGCATCCTGCGCCGACCACGTCCGGCTCTTGACCTCCAGGAAGCTCCCTGGCAGCTTGGGTTTGGTCACGTGGTCCAGATTGACGGCAAAGTCGGTGCCACCGTAGCGGATGTGGTAGCGCCGGCGCTCCTTGTGTACCTCCCACTCCTCTTTGGGCCTGAAGTACTCCCTGTAGAAGCGGAGGCTGCGGGTCACCGGGGCGTCAAAGCGGGAGCGGGAGAGGAGGACCGAGTGGGCGAACTCGCGCTCCTTTGTCGGCCCGGTCAGGGTGAGCCGGTAGTCGGCATCGGTCACGCTGCCATCATCGTTCAGCACCTCGTCCTCCCGGTGTCGTAACCGGCTGTGCTCAGGGTCGTCGAAAAGAAAGTAGGTATCGTACTGCCGCCGCTGGGAGGGCTTGATCACCAGCAAATCACCGCTGGAGAGGGCGGCCTCGACGGATGAGGTGTCCGGCAGAAGAACTTTGACCTGCACCTCGAACGTCTTTTCCCGCGCCACGTCGCCGATAGCCAGCAGTTTGCTCAGGACGCTCTCCTCGCGGGCGATCAGGAAGCGGTCGATCTTGCGCGCCATCACCGCCGCCTGTGCCCGTAGCTCCTCCGTGTTTACCGTCAGGAGAACCCGGTCGCGCATCAGCCAGCGTCCATCGCAGAGAACGTGGCGGACATCGCTGCTCTTGGCCGCATAGACCAGCAGAGAGTAGATGCTATCGGGGTCGCGGTGGAAGCGGGGGGTTGAATGGATGGCCTCCAGGCTGACGATGGCGATGTCGGCCCGCTTGCCTGTTTCGAGCGACCCCGTCAGGTGGTCGATGTGGATGGCCTGCGCTCCAATGATCGTCGCCATAGCAACGGCCTGTTTGGCCGGGACTGCGGTGGGGTCGGAGGTAGCGCCCTTGGCCAGCAGCGCTGCCAGCCGCATCTCTTCGAACATGTCGAGGTCGTTGTTGCTGGCAGGACCGTCGGTGCCTATTCCCACTGGCAACCCCATCTCGAGCATCTTGACCACCGGGGCGATGCCGCTGGCCAGTTTCAGGTTGCTGCTGGGATTGTGGGCTATGCCCACGCCGTGGTGCAGGAGGGTGTGCAGTTCCCCGTCGTCCAGGTGGACGCAGTGAGCGGCAGTGACCTGAGCTTCAAAGATGCCCTGTTTCTTGACCCACGGCACCACGGGCATGCCGAACTCGGCGCGGTGGTCCTGCACTTCCTGGGCAGTTTCGCCGAGGTGGATATGCACGGGGACGTCATACTCCTGGGCGATCTGGGCGCAGGCCTGTAGCATCTCGGGCGTGGAGGTGTAGGCAGCGTGGGGGCCGACGGCGGGCACGACCAGTTGGTGCCCCTTCCACCGCGCGACGAAATCCTGGGCCCGGCGCAGTCCCTCGTCATAGCTGGTGGCATCGGGGGTGGGGAACTTTAGGATCGACTGGGCGCAGACGGCACGCATGCCGGCCTGGGCGGTGGCGTCGGCGACGGCTTCCTCGTAGTAGTACATATCGGCAAAGCAGGTAATGCCAGAGCGAGCCATCTCTGCACAGGCCAGTTGGGTGCCCAGCCAGCAAAAGTCGGGCTGGACGAATTCCCGCTCCACCGGCATCATGTAGCCGATCAACCAGACATCCAACCGTAGGTCGTCGGCAAGCCCGCGGACCAGTGTCATCGGTGCGTGTGTGTGGGTGTTGATGAGGCCGGGCATGACCACGTGGTTCTGACAATCGACCACTTCCTTTGCCTCCCAGGCAGAGGTCACCTGTTCGGCCGGCCCTACCGCCACGATGTCGCTCCCTCGCACCGCTACTGCTCCGGGCTCAAAGAGGTCGAACTGCTCGTTCATCGTCGCCACAGTTCCTCCGATCAGCAACAGGTCGGCCTTTTCCATAAATTCCCCCTTGTGGTGATGTTCCGTAGATTATAGGTGCAACCGCCAGGCAAGGCAAACGGGCCAAGTGCGACCATTTGATCCACTAGCTACCGGGTATTTTTGCCCGCGGCACCTGTAGCTTTGCCTTCCAAAGCGCGGCTCTCTGGCGGGTCTATTATGGAAAGAGAGGGCTTGGCTGAGCGTCAACATGCACCAATGCCAGAGACCGACCACGTCACTTGACCGCTTTCCCCCCCTGCGGTATAATAGCCCGGCTTCTCCGCAGCCGGTCGTTGCCCGCGGAGAACCAAATTTTGTATGGGATGTAAGCCATGCCGAAGCGGACATATCAGCCGAAGAAACGCAAACGAATGCGGACCCATGGCTTCCGGGCGCGGATGGCGACCTCTGGGGGCCGCCGGGTGTTGAAAGCGCGGCGGCGCAAGGGGCGTTACAACCTAACCGTGCATCGGGAGTGGGCCAAAAAGTTGAATTGGAAGGAGAGCTCGAATCGCCCGCGGCGACGCGCCTGAATGCGTAGGAACGGATGGAGCGGCGAACCCGGCTGCGACGAGCGGCGGACTTTGAGCGATTGCGGCGGGAGGGCCGCTCCTGGCCTCATACCTTGCTGGTCCTGGTCTCTCGCCCTAACGAACTCGGTTTCACCCGGATTGGCATCGTCGCCAGCAAGAAAATCGGCAACGCCGTGGCTCGCAACAGGGCCAAGCGACTTCTCCGCGAGGCTGCCCGTCGTCTCTATGCTGGGCTGGAGCCAGGTTGGGATGTGTTGCTCATCGCCCGTCGGTCGATCCTCGAGACCAAGGAGAACTCGGTTGAGGAAGCACTTGGTCACCTGGCGCGGCGGGCTGGTCTGATGGCGAGAGAGCATCGGAGATGAAGATCCTGCTGCTGGCGCTGATTCGCTTCTGGCAAACGACTTTCTCGCGCGTTCTTCCTCCCACTTGCCGCTTTTATCCTTCCTGTTCCGAGTACGGTTACGAGGCGATCCGGCGTTACGGAGCGCTGCGGGGTGGTTGGTTGGCCGTCAGACGGGTTTCCCGCTGTCACCCCTTTAACCCCGGCGGCTACGACCCTGTCCCTGATCTCAAGTTATCCAAGGAGAAAACAACCGAGTGAAAAAGCGAAACAGTCTGCCTGGCTACACCTTTCTCTTTCTTCTCCTCGTAGCAGGCATCCTCAGTGGTTGCAGCGGAGGCGCTCGCGCCAATAACTGGACCTATCTGGCTGCCAGTGACGGTGTTGTGTATTGCGCCGACCTGCAGCAGGTCCGCGCGCTGGACGCCGATTCGGGGTTGGAGGTATGGTCCTATCCCGAGGAACCTGGCTCAAGCGAGTTGTTCTATACCGTCTCGTTGCTGGATGGCGAGGCGATCTTTGTCTCATCCTACCAGGTGAGCAGCGGGCTGTTTGCTCGCCCTCCTCGCGCCGTGCTGCGGGCGCTGAGTGTGGAGGATGGGCACTCGCTGTGGGTGTTTGACGAGCCCAAGGGAGAGTTCGTCGCTCCGGGGGCCGTGGGGGATGGGCTTTTGGTCATCGGCAACGGTGATGGCAATGTCTATGGCCTCGATGTGGAGACCGGCAGCCGGGCCTGGACCTTTGGCACGCGTGGGCGCGTCTGGGCCACGCCGCTGGTGCTCTCCGGTACGGTCTATGTGGCCTCGCTGGACCACACCCTTTACGCGCTGGACCTGGCGACGGGCCACGAGGAGTGGCGGTTCGAGGCTGGCGGAGCGATAGCGGCCCCGCCGCTGGCTGTGGGGGATCGCCTCTATGTCGGTGCGTTCGACAGCCGCCTCTATGCCATCGACCGGGAGACGGGCGAGGAGTTGTGGAATTTTCAGGGAGCTGGTTGGTTCTGGGGCACGCCTGCCTCCGACGGCAGCAGGATCTATGCAGCGGACGTGCAGGGGTATGTCTATGCCATAGACGAGGCCACCGGAGAAGAGGTCTGGCACAGAGAGATCGGCGAACCGGTCCGTATGGGGCCGGCGCTGAGTGAGGATGGAAGCATCCTTCTGGTTGCGGGGGCGGCTGAGAACAACAGCACGCTCTATGGTCTCGACACCTCTGACGGCCTGGTCCTCTGGCCGGCTGCTGGCAGCGAACAGGGAGGAGGGCAGTTGGCCTCGATGGTTGTGCGTGGCGAGGTGGTCTATACCACCCGCATCAACGGGCCAGAGCGCGTGCAGGCCTTTTACGTCGACACAGGCCGCTTGGTGTGGGTCTATCCCCAGCCCGAAGCGGAAGAGCAGGAGTAGCCCTATGTGGAACCTGATCGTTCTCAACCCGATGGTCAACCTGCTGCTGGGCCTCTACAAGCTGTTGGGCCAGCAGACGATATTGGCTATCGCGGCCCTCACCGTCCTGGTGCGGCTGATCATTCTTCCCCTCACTATCAAGCAACAGCAATCCGCCCAGCGGATGCAAGAGATACAGCCAGAGTTGCAAAAGCTACAAAAGAAATACGCCAAGGACAAGGAGAAATTGGCTGCGGAGCAGATGAAGCTCTATCAGGAGA
>JAOZPF010000276.1 GCA_029932895.1 Anaerolineae bacterium
CGGATAGCATAGGGGCCAGGCGGCGGGCGACATCTTGCAAAAAGTTACTCTCGTGGAGGAGGGAGCCGTGCAGGTAGGTGCTGATGATCGAGTTGCTCGTCGCGCGGGAGAGAGGCCAGAGAGCCAGGGTGAGGATGGCGGCGAGTGGGTGACCGGTCAGAGCCAGCATGACAGTTGCCAGGGGGGAGAGGTGGGAGACGAGATTGAGCGCGACCGCTGTGGCGGTGAAGAATGTGGAGCGGTAGGTGTCCTGCTTGATAGAGCGGTGTTGGTCCAGTGCGGCCTGCCGGATAGCGTCCTCGACGGGCTGCGGAAGCCGGGGGTTGGGCGGGGCGGGGGGCGGAAAGATGTCTCTGGTGGTCCGCCGGGCGCGCAAAAAATCGGGCATCTGGCGCAGGAGCAGGGAGAGGGTGGGGATGGTGTCGGTGGAGATTAACCAACTGATGTAGCGGGTAAAGGGAAAGATGTTGTCCGCCTCCGGGGTGCGGGCCTCCAGCGTGTTAAAGAGATAGCGGTTGTTAAAGTAGCAGGCCGGCGGTCGATTGTCATCCATAGCAGCCAGTGGCTCGTACTGTCCGCCATGCTCGGCGTACAGCCGCTGCTCCGGCTGGAGAAAGTACCAGTCGTGAAAGTGGATGCGGCGGCGGGCACCCTCCAGGGAGAGGTTGTGGTGGGCCTGGGCGATGAGTTGGACGAGACGCTCCCGCACGGCGTCGTGGCGCAGTTCCAGGTCGTGGTTGCCGGTGACAAAGTGGAGGTGGTGGCCTTGCAGGACCCACTCGGCCAAGGCTACAAACACCTGGGGATGGCCCCTGGCGATGCGGGATAGCTTCCAGGCGGACTCGCTGGGGGAGTGCGCCAGCCCGTACTTGAGCTGGTCGCGGCTGAGGCTGGTCGCACCGATGACGGCGGGTAACTCCTCGGCGGGCGGCAGATCGACGACCTGGGTGGGGTCGAAAGTGTCACCGTTGAAGACGAGGTGCGCGTTGCCATCCACCTTGCGGTAATGGGCGAGAAAACGGGCCAGGGCCTGGTCGGCGTAGAAATCCTCCAGCGGCGAGAACTTGGCGCTATCGGGATCACGGCCCGCGGAGATGTGCAGATCGCTGATAACGAGGGTGAGGGTCATCTTTGTCACCTGGAAAAGTATGTTTATTTCTACACTTGCTCCAACAACGCACGGAACTCTTCAAAGGGGATCGCTGTCAGGGTCTGGGTGGTACAGTTGCCAAAGACGTTGAGTATGAGCGCCACCTTGGCGGCGGTGTGGGCGTCTGGAGCCTCAAAGATGTGCAGGAAATCGTATTCGCCCAGCAGTGCGTAGCTGGCTACCCGCCGTACCTCGGGACATTCCTCCTGCAGCCGCCGCTCGAACTCCCTGTCCGTTGCGCTGAGCGCCCGGACCTCGCCGGGGCCACACAGGGAGAGCTTGGAGAGCAAGACGAACGTCGTCATCGCTTACCTCCTCGTCGGGCGGTCACTCCCGCCCGAACTCGCGTGCCAATTGAGTCACGCTGATGTGGATCATTGTAGGGCGGCCATGGGGGCATGTGCGCGGACTGGTGCATCTCTCCAGCGAGTGCACGAGGCCGTCCATCTCCTCCCGCGTCAATACCTGCCCGGCCTTGACCGCCGCTTGCTTGCACACGCGCCGTATGACTGCCTGTTCTATCTCTTCCTCCACCCCCGAGCGCCCCTCCTCCAGCGCTTCGGCCACCTCCGCCAGCACCTCGGCCGGGTCGGAGCGGGTCAGCACCGCCGGGAGCGTCCGCACCAGAATGGTGTTGGGGCCAAAAAGCTCCAGTTCCAGCCCCAGTTGGCGCAGGGTGGGTACGTGCGCCTCCACCAATCCCGCTGCCTCCGGCCCAAGTTCCACCGCTACCGGCTCCAGCAGCCGTTGGGAAGCCACCCCCATCTCCCGTTGGGCCATCATCTGCTCGTAGAGCACCCGTTCGTGGGCCGCGTGCTGGTCGATGAGGTATATCCCATCTGGCCCTTCGCTCACTATATAAGTTGCTCCCACCTGCCCGATAACCCGCAGCACCGGCATCGTGGGGGTGGCGGTGGCGGAGGGCAGCAGCGATGGCTGGATCGCCGCTTCGCTCTCGACCGGCCTGGCGGTCCAGGCCGGGGGGCGTGTGCCTGGCGGGCGGGAGCCGGGCCAGGAGGGAGCAAAGGCGTGGGGGACGGGGGATTGGCCCGTCACCGCCCGACGCACCGCCCGCTGCACCGCCCGAAAGACCACGTCCTCGTCCCGGAAACGGACCTCCACCTTGGCTGGGTGGACGTTCACGTCCACTTCTTGGGGCGGCAGAGTGACCATCACCACGGCCACCGGATAGCGGCCGGTGGGGAGCAGGGTGTGGTAGGCCTGGATCACGGCATAGGTCAGCCGGGTCTCTTGCACCCACCGCCCGTTGATAAAGAGCGTGATCCGGCTCCGGTTGGCGCGGTGAAGCGAGGTCGGGCTGACGAACCCCTGCACGCGAATGGCGGGGTCGCCGCCTGGGTCATCTGGCAGTTCGAGCATCGCCGCGCCGGTCTCCAGCCCATAGACTGCCACCAGTACATCGCGCAGAGCGCCGCTGCCGGGCGAGCCAAAGCTCTCACGCCCGTCGTGGAGCAGGGTAAAGCGCAGGTGGGGGTAGGCCATCGCATAGCGGGTCACCCAACCGTCGATGCGGCGGCGCTCGGTGGTCTCGGAGCGCAGGAACTTGCGGCGAGCGGGGACGTTGTAGAACAGGTCCTCTACCGTCACCGAGGTCCCCGGCGGGCGGCCGACGGGTTGGCGGGTCACGACCCTGCCCCCCTCCAGCCGCAGCAGGACCCCCGTCTCCTCGTCCGCCGCGCGGGTGGCAAAGGTAGTGCGGCTGACGGCAGCGATAGAGGCCAGTGCCTCCCCCCTGAACCCCAGCGTGGTGATGTGATCCAGGTCCGCCGCCGCGGCGAGTTTGCTGGTAGAGTGACGGTGAAAGGCCAGCTCGACCTCGTCCGCCGGGACTCCGCAGCCGTCGTCGCTGACGCGGAGCAGCCGTCGTCCTCCCGCCTCCACTTCGATGCGGACGGTCCTGGCCCCGGCGTCAATGCTGTTCTCTACGAGTTCCTTGATCACAGAGGCGGGGCGTTCGACCACCTCGCCTGCTGCGATCTGCACCGCCACTTCTGGCGGCAGGACTCGAATTCCCATGCAGCCCCCTCCGCCTGTATTCTATCACACAACGGGCAAAGCCAAAAACAGCGCGCCGGTTTGCGCTTTCCTGCACTCCGTTGTAAAATACTTCCCGTTTGACTGTCTCGTATCCTACCACCATTATGGAGGAAACTGAGCTTATGCCACCTCGTAGAAGGCAGTTGCCTGACATTCCCCCCGAATTGGTCGATTCTATCCACGTCACCACCCTCGACCATCTTTACAACTGGGCGCGCAAGCGCTCTCTCTGGCCCATCTTTTTCGGGCTGGCCTGCTGTGCCATCGAGATGGTCGCGACGGCTGCCGGCCGCTTTGATCTCTCCCGTTTTGGGATGGAGATCATGCGCGCCAGCCCCCGCCAGGCCGATCTGATGATGATCACCGGCACGGTGACGAAAAAGATGGCCCCCCAGGTCGTCCGCATCTATAACCAGATACCAGAGCCCAAGTACGTCCT